>JALHNR010000013.1 GCA_022843525.1 Methylocystis sp.
GGCGGCAGTTGCCGAAGGAGTTTCCGCCTTATTCGACTGTGCAGAGCTATTTCTATGCCTGGTCGCGCTGCGGCGTGTTCGCGAACATCAATCACGCTTTGGTCATGGCGGCGCGCGAACAGGCCGGCCGCGAGGCAAGCCCGACGACGGGCGTCATTGATAGCCAATCGGTGAAGACCACGGAAAGCGGCGGCCCGCGTGGGTTTGATGCTGGCAAGAAGATCAAGGGCCGCAAGCGTCACATCGTCACCGATACGCAAGGAAACCTCGTCGGCCTCGTCGTGCATGAAGCCGACGTTCAGGATCGTGACGGAGCGCCGCGCGTGCTCGCTTCGATCCGCTCGCTTTATCCGTGGATGCGCCACGTCTTCGCCGATGGCGGTTATGCAGGCGACAAGCTGCGCGCCGCATTGAAGGGCAAGGGCTCATGGAAGTTGCAAATCATCAAGCGTTCGGACGCCGCCAAAGGCTTTGAGGTTCTGCCGCGCCGATGGGTCGTCGAGAGGACCTTCGCTTGGCTTGGACGCTGCCGCCGCCTCGCCAAGGACTTCGAAGCCACAATCGCCAGCGCCGTCGCCTGGGTGTTCGTCGCCAACATCCGCACGCTCACGCGGCGCATCGCAAGCGCTTGAGCCAAAACGAAATCATTTCGAGTCCGACTCTAAGCAAGAAGCACGTCAGAAACGCAGCCTAAAGCGCAGCCTTCCGTTTCCGACCAGTGAACGGCTCCCGCCATCGAAATGCAATAATTCATGCAAGGAGCGGCTCGCGTGCTAATTCGTGAATCTGCGCGTCGGGAACCATCCGCCGGGCTGCGTCGATCACGTAGTCGTGGTGCGTGAACAGGATGACCTGCGTATGCCGCGCAAGCTCCGCCAGATACCGGATGCCCACTTCGGTGCGTACGGCGTCCGACGAGGCGAATAAGTCATCGGCGAGGAACGGCATCGGTTCGGCGTCACGTGCACGCAGCTCTAATGCAGCGATTCGGAGTGCCAACCAGAGCTGGTCGCGCGTCCCCTCGCTCATCGCCTCCACACGACACGCGACGCCGTTGGCGCGCAGTGCAATCAGACGCGGATCGTTCGGTTTTTGATAGTCAATATCGAGCTTGTCGAAATCGTCCGGCGGCTGATGGCCCGCGATCGAGATAAAGATCTCGTTGGCACGCGTCACAAGTGGGCCCTCGTTGGCCTGGCGATAGCTCTCAACTGTCTTGTCGAGCAGCACTGCGGCGGCGGTGAGCCGCATCCAGCGCTGCGTAAGCGTACTGACCTGCGCCGCCTCGTTACGCGCCGCATGGGTTGCCGTCAGGAAGCCCTGCCGGCCTTCTAACTGCTCCAGGGCTCGCAGGCCCTGCTCCCGCAGGCGGACGGCCTCCTCTAAATCCGTGTCGAGCCGTATCCGGTCTGTCGCGTTGAGATTAATCGCTTCGCGTAGATGGTCGCGATCGGCTGCGGCCAACTCGCTGCGCAGCCCGTCCTCGGCGATGCCCTCGCCGGCCTCGGCAAGCTTCTTGAGCTCTGTCTCAATTCCGCCGGCAAGCAGGCGTTTACGGTCGCTGCTGGCGATCGTGACGATCACATCCTCGTCGGCCCCAAGGTGAACCTCGTCCCTGAGCCGCACGCAGGCTGCATCGGCGAGGCTTTGGTCCTCAGTGGCCGTTTCCGCGGCTTCGCGGGCGTCGGCCAGATTTTTTTCGGCAGTTTCAATTTTTTGAGCGACGCCCTTCGCGACTTGCAGAGCCCCGTACAGAATAGCTGGCCACGCATGCCATTCGCTGCCCGGATCGAGATTCGCGACGACATCGGCGCCGAGCGTCTCCAGCACTGCATCGACAGCATCCTGATGGCTTTTGAGATCTTCTCGGATGCCATTCAGCAGGCGCTGCGCCTCGGCGCGTCGACCGACCTCCTTAGCGAACTGATCCCAGATCCCCAGGATAGCCGTCGCTTCATCCGGCGTGGATTGGGGTGCCAAATTGATCGTTGGCATCTCCGCCACCCAACGTAAGCGCCACTCGATCAAGAGCTGCTCCGCCGTGCTGACGGCCTCTTCAGCGCGCCGGAATTCTTTGGTTCGGCGCAAGATCGCGCCGCGTAGCTGACCGGCCTTCGTCCAAAGCTCAGTCGATCGCGACACTGCCAAATCAACACGTTGCTCCGCAACCTCCGGATCATCGCTCGCCGCCACCGGTGCGCCAACCAGCACCGCCGCCCGCTGAAGATGTGCCCACGCCGTCTCGAAAATCGCTCTCGCCTGGTTGCGCTCCGCCTCGATCTCTCGGCGGGCGTCGATCGCCTCAAGGATTTTGTCCTTCCGCCCGAGCCAGGTGAGCATGAGTTCGGGCGTGTCGACCTCGCCGGCGAACCCGGTCCCGGACCACAGATCTCGCCAAGTCTTCTCGTCGGCCTGCCGATGGGCGATTGCATCACCCTGCGCTTTGCGGGCCAAGACAAGCGCCTGATCGAGGCGCGAACGCTCGATCTCGATACGCTTTTGTTGCGCCAACAGGTCGACGCCCTCGATCCGGTGATCAATGAGGTCATCTGCCGCGTGCAAGAGCGCATCGTAGCCCTCAAGAGTGCTGAATGGGCTTGGCCTACCGGCCGCCGCATCGTCGCGAATGGCCAACCAGTTCTCGTCTCGCTCGATTCTGGCCAAACGCACAGCGTCGGCTGTTGGCACCGCAGCTCCCGAACTAAGGTCCTCAAGGTCGTTCTTGTTGCGCTCGATTTGCGCTTCCAGATCAGCGATGTGCTTGGCAGCGGTGTCCTCCGCTCCGGCACTCTTATCGAGTTTGACCTTCGCCGCCCGAACCGTGTCTGCCTCTGGGAAGCGAGCCGATTCCAGTGTCTCCGGTGTTCCACTCCAATGGTCGAACCGAGCAAACAGAGTTTGCACCCGTCCAACTGCGACCTCGGCCTTCCTTGCGTCGGTGTCTGCCTTTAAGCGATGCGCCGAAAGCCCCCTTGCAGCCTGCCAGGCTGCCGTCGCCTCAGCGGAATCCTGAACGTCGCCCAGCTCCTCCAAATCAGCTTTGTCCTGCTGGAGTGCGTTTTTCGCTTCATCCTGAGCTTTGCGTGAGGCGGCCAACCCGATCCTGAGACCCTCGTGTTCCGTCACAAGAGCGCGCACGCGCGCAACCACGATTGGACCTGGAATGGAGACCACGAGGCCTTCGACCATATCGGCTGCGCACCCGAGATCGGCAGCGTGGCCTACCAGGCGCTCGGTTCCAAGACGCACATCACGGTCGCGCTTTGTCTCGCCATCGAGCAGCGAATGAATGCCGCCGATCTGCTGATGAAGCGCCTCAATGGCATCCGCGTGAGCCGGCCAAGGACCGGTGCCCGCAGGTAAAGCGTCGCGCTCGCCTTGACGGCGAGCATAAGCGGAAGCCGCTCGCGCGGCCGCCTCTATCGCCTTGCCCTGCGTCTCCACGACTGCTCGCCAACGCTCGCCGAATTCAGTCGGCAGTTCGCGGGCGTCGGCCAGTGTGGCGGCCTGCTCCCGGAGGCGGTCGAGCTCACCTAGGATAGGCAGAACTCGCAGCTTGCGCTCGAGCGCGGCGCGGGCAGCTTCCAGCACACCGCGCTCGTGGCTTAGCAATTCCAAACGTTCTTTGGCCGCGCTCAATGCCTGCTCGGCCGCATTCCATTCATCGGCCCGCAGTGCCAAATCTTGAGTCTGGGTTGTAGCGGTTTGATAGGCCTGCTCAGCTCTCCAGATCGGCTTCTCGCGAGCACGATGCAGGCTGCCAATTTCATCGAGCTGCTGCTTTAGCTCTTCACGCACCCGCGACAACGCTACGAGTCCGCTCGCTGCGGCGAACAATGTCTGTCCGACATCACTCTGAGCCTTCAGCATCTGGTCCCCGCCCTGGCGAAGCCGTTCCGCATCGAGGGCATAGAGCGTTTCGAAAGTCCGTCGATCGATGCCAGTAAGGAAGGACTGGAGGACAGCCTCGTCCAGCGGCGCACCATCCGCTGACGCCAACGTCGTCCGGCGGCCCTTTAAGCGCTCGAAATTAAGGTTCTGACCCGCGTTGTTCCGGACGACGGCTCCGAGCTTAAGCTGGTTCTGCTCGAAGCCAATCGCCCAAGGCGAACTATGTGGGAACCCGAATAGCAAATCACTGAACGATGCCCGAATTGTTGATTTGCCAGTGCCGTTTGGGCCACCAATGACATGGAAAGTCGAGCCCGAGAACTCGAATGTCTTGTCCCGGAGAATGCCATAGCGATCGAGGCGGAGTTGTTCTACTCGCATGGTCAGCTCGTAAGCTTGCTAAGCAGAATGTCCCTAGCGTCGTCGATAACGTGATCGAGCGTTTCGTCGTCAACTGCTTCGAGACCGATCTCACGCCGCAAGGGCGCCGGCAGCTTTTTTGGTAGTGCGCCGATGGTTTCGCGTAGCATTTCTCGGCTGGCCGCGTTGGTGTGGATTGTTTCGACGCTGCGCAGAAGGCCGGCAAGCGCATCTGCGGATGTCGGATGATCATCGAGCGCGTCCTCGGTCATCAGTCGAATTTGTTCCACCCAAACATCGCCGGCCGCTTCTGCAGCGCGCTCGGCCTCAGCGTCGAGCCGCCCGGTGTCGGCCTTCAACGCCCGATGGAGTAGCGTACGACCGATGATCTCCAGGCGCGCCACAAGCGTCCGCCCATCAGCATCATCGACTGCGGTCGCGAGCGCGGCATCGATCGCTACCGATACTCCGTCGATGCCCTCGCAACTCGATATGTCAATTGGTAACCGCGTCCAGCGCGCCACGTCGAATGGCAGGGCCTTAACATCAGAGATGCGGCCGCCAGTGACTGTAACGAGCGTGGCGCCTTTGCTGCCCGACTCGTTGACATGCCGGGCCTGCAGATTACCCGGGTAAACGATCCAGGGGGCCTTCGCGATCTCCGTCCGCTCATGCACATGACCAAGCGCCCAATAGTCATAGTTCTTGGCTATGAGATCGGCGACCGTGCAGGGCGCGTAACGCTCATGAGTGCCGCCGAAGCCGTCGACCGCCGTATGAAGCAAGCCGATATTGACGCGCCCTGCAACCGGGTCCGGATAAGTTTCGACTAAGTTATGACGTACATCACGACGGGGATAGCTCTGGCCGTGCACCACAACACCGAGATCATCGAAAGCGATCGATTCTGGCTGATCAAGCGAGAGCAAGTGAATTCCTGGCGCCAGTCGAAGCTCCATTTGGTTCTCTGCGTCGTGATTACCACGGATCATCACGACACGTATGCCGGCGCGCTGAAGTCGGTCCATTTCGCGCGCAAAAAACAGCACGCTGCCGTAGTGGCGGTGTCGACCATCGTAGTTATCGCCAGCGATCAGCAGCAACTCCACTTTTTGGTCGATCGCGTACTGAACAAGGTTCTGGAACGCTCGCCTCGTCGCCCCCGCCAGTTCGTCGCCGCGCGCACCTCCGCGCTGCCGCAAGCCGGCCAGCGGGCTGTCTAAGTGAATATCTGCAGCATGTAAAAAGCGCATGGCGAACACTCTACCCTTCAACTTACCAAATTGACCATCGAGACGTGCTCTGAACTCATCGTCCTCGGCCGACTCACAACGCAAGCGCTTTGGTGAGGTCGGCATGTTCGAAGGCGCTTTCCATCCGACGGATCTCGCCCGGCCGGGCCTCGATAGCGGCGGCCACTTCCCGCCAAGTTGCGGTGGCCGTTGCCACCTCCTTGATGATTGCCTTGGCCGGGATAGAAGCGAGGCCGAAATACTCAGCGACCGACACGACTAGGTCGACGTCGCAGGTTCCTTCTTCCAGGCTGATATTGGTGGTCAGGATGCGCTGGCGCACGTCGCTCGGTGTGGGATTGAGATCGTAAGCTGGCGACAGGGTCCAGCCGCTGCGGCCCGTCCACAAGAAACCATGGTTGCGCAGGTGATCATCGACGTTGGAAATCAGAACGTTGAAGACCATCCGACGATAAAGTTCGTGAGCGTCGACTGCTGCTTGCGCTCCGTGCTGCGTGAGCACATCGACGAGTTCGGGATAGCTGCCTCGGTCTCCATCCTTCAACCCCATCATGGACAGCGCCGAGATGAAGGGAACGCGTGTCCCGCTGTCACGATCAAAGCGGCGAGAAAGGAGCACGGGTTTTTCGGCAATCCGGATCAGTTCGTGCTCGGGCGTGCGGATGCCAGCGCAGACGGCTAACCGCAGTGCCACGGCCTCCCAAACCTCGATGCTGTAGTCATCTGTCTCCTTCGGGAATTTTGCAATGGCGAGCCGGCCATGCTGGTCGATCACCGAGGCTTTCGGGCGGGCGCCACCGAGCGATGAACCTGGCGCGAAGATCATCTGCAGATCCTCGTCGGTCTCCTCATCGCGCAAAATGCGCTCGGTAATTTGGAGCAAACGGCCAAGTTCGATCTGCCCCGGCACCCCTGCGGCCGTGGGCGACTGGAACTGGTCTTCGCCAGACCTGCGGAAGCGCAACGCGCCAAGACGCGATACGTCCGACACGCCGAGAAGGTAGTCGGCTTCCATCAATGTCCTCACCGGCCGGCCCTCGCGCTCGGCGAGCCGACGCTCTGCGCGCTGCATTAGCCGCCGGCCCCATGTGTCGGGAGCGGAGTCACCGATCGAACCAAAGATTTGCTGGCCCGCGGGTGGGGCGTACGCTCCGCGGTTGAGTGTGAGTGCTGGCTCAAGCGAGAACCGCGCCGCTTCACCCAGCCAGTCAGGGTGATACTCGAAGCTGATCGCCTCGCTGCCGCGACGAGCCTGCCGACGCAGCGTGCCGACCCGCCTCAACCCCGGCGCAAAATCGATGTAAACTTCAATGTCATTCGGCATCGCCAGACTCCCGCGGCCGCCGCAAACGTATGCGTTCGGGCAGCTTTTCGGACGCGATGGCGAGTCCAGCCTCGTCTCGGCCGGGGTCTGCGATCAGCCCCAACCCGTCAAGGAGACCCAAGGCCTGGAGGACGGCAGCATAGATGCCAATGCTTACGGCGTGGTCGCCCTCTTCAATGCGCCGAAGCGTCGGGCGACTGGTAAAGGCGCGTTTGGCGACGATCTCGGCCGGCAAGCCTCGACGGCGACGGGCGTCATAGATATCAAGCCCGAGCTTGCGGAGTGTTCGGCGAACTGCAACTGAAGGACGATGAGGGGTGGGCATGATGGAACCTTCGTATTGCGTTATCTGGGTTTAATGTAACACGAAGCTTCCATTTTCACTATAGCGGCACGAAGGTTGCCTGGAGGGCGCCCGCCGTAATCCAGCCGCCTCAGGCCGCCAGCCTGATGCTTCCTGCGTTGAACGCCGCCCACGGCTCACCTCGCACAACACTCCGGCCGCTCAGGTCACGGAGGTGGCAGGAAATCACCTCATGCCGCGTTCCTCCCAGCGTCAGCCGCACCAACTCGGCGACGACAAGCGATGCCGCCACCGCTCCCACAAACGGCGCCCCGATCGTCCGCCCGGCAAGGCGAACCGTCCCGCACCGATCCTTGGATTGTTCCAGCATCGCCGCGTAGGCCGGCTGCGCGATATCCGCCTCTGACGCCGCGGTCTCCCGCCAGATTTCGCGGGCCGGCTTCGATGCCGGAAAAGTGTGCAGATCGATGCCTAAAAAATCCTGTGGTCCCCGTCCCAAGCCGGCTTCGATCACGCGCTCAAAGCCGACGTCCTCAACCGCTTGCCGCCCCAACGCGTTGTCGACACCGATCAGCGCTACCGCCGGCTCACGCAAACCAACCCGGAAGTCGGCGCTAAAGCTGCGTTCGACGATCGCGGTCTTGAAGCCCCGCGTCTCGGCCCAATCCGCCATTGCACGCGTCTTTTGATCACCCAACCGTTCGGGTGTCGTCAAAAGCGAGGTGCTGAGGTTCGAGGGCGCCAGCACGTCGACGTCCTGCAGAACAAGCTCGGCGGCCTCGCTGCCATAGGGCAGCAGCCCGAGCGTCCAGAGGTAGGCCTGGCCGAGGTTGCCCAAGCCGACGAGCCATGCCGACGACGGCAAGCGATCCAGCACCCGCGCCGTCTCGCCGCGCCGCCAATCGCGGTCCGGCTCCCACAAGTCGAGGCCTACGGCCCGCCGACATGCCATGGGAGTCCCACTGCGCAATCGCTGGAAAATCTCCGAAACACCCAACGCCCCGGCCAGGACACCGGCCGACGTGAACGCGCCGGTCTCGGCGAGCCGCACATGGCTCGCAACCGGTACGACGCCCCCGCACCACTCGGCAAAGGTCGCACGGATCGCCAGTGGCTCCAGCCCCAGATCGTCGACATCTCCAATCGCCAACGTTGGCGCTGCGGGGTCGATTTCTCCGGCCAGTCGGCCGCCCAGTCCCAGAATTGCCTGTTCGAGATAAACGAAGGGCGGAAGCATGACCCGCAACGGTCCGGCGGCGCCAACCACGGTGACTCCGCCGAGGAAGGTGCGCGCCGCACAATTCACCGCCGTCAGCAATGCGGCTTGCAACACCGGCTTATGCGCGACATCCCCCCCAACGACAATCTGCAGGCGGTATCCCGCGAAGATCTGCTCGGCCTCCTCGATGCTCGACGCCTCGCCCGTGTCGAGCGCGATTTTGACAGTTCGGTTCAGGCGGTCGGCGACATCTTCCAAATACGTCATTGCTCATCCTCGATCTTCAAAACGCGGGCGACGCGGCAACCGCCGTGCGAGCGCCACTGGTGATCGCCGAGATATTCGTAAACTCCGACTGCCCACCGGCGGACTGGAGTCCGCGCCATGAGGGGTAGAATGAGCGCCAGGTGGCCTGGACGCGCGATCATTGGATTCTCTCGGTCCGAGCGGCTCTGCCCGGCGCCTCTACCGTGGACGTGAGCGTCTGCTACGACAGTCAAGCCAAGGTCGGTGCAGCGATCCCACAGACGCCCAAAGGCGTCCCCGTGCAGGATGCAGACGCCCGTCTCATAGGCGTTCGGGTCAAGCTCGTCGTAATAGACGAGCGACATCACCCGCCGGCCATCCTCGGCCTTACGGCCAAGTAAGAAGGCACCGGACTCGTGGCGTCCCTCGGTCCGGCGATGTAGCTCGCCGGCGAGCTCCGTCCACAGAGCGCGCATTAGACGGAGGCAGGGATCAGGCTGCACGGCGTCCTCCGTAGTCGCCCGAGTTCAGGAGGTCGTGGACGACCCGCAGGTAGTGGACGACGCCGAGCGCCGGGTCCCAAATCAGACTGGGATGTTCCTGAAACCAGTTCGCGTGACCCTCGATCGATTGCCGATCGCACGGAAGGTAAAGACAGGCGCCATTCTTCCAGCTCGGGTTGAAAGCCAGCGGCACGCGCTCGCGGCCGGTCGGCCACCGATCATGGCTGAGCGGCGCATCCCGTTCGATGTCCCACGGCCGCGCCGTCGGCGGCGTGCGCGGGTAGTCCCCGCACTCAAACCGCAAACCGTATTCGACGCCATCGGCGGCCCGCACACCGAACACGGCGTAGGGCCACGTTACGGATACCGCCCGCCAGCGCCCAGCAGCCGCCCCGCTCCGGAAGCGGCCGCCGGTAAGGTGGATGCGGAAAACCGCTTCCTCGGGAGAAATCGACGCCTCCATGCTCAACCCTCCACGCGCTTGCGGGGGACGAGATCGAAGGCCACGGCGCAGATATTGCCGCCCGTCAGGGCCCCAATATGGACGTCCCGGTCGGGGCGCTTGGTCGAGCCCTGGAGCTGCAAAACATGCTCAGCGGCGTCGCGGGGCGACAGGCCAAACGCCCGCCGGGCCGCCCAGTGATGCGCACGCGCAACCGTCGCGCTCGGCGGGAACCGCCGCTTCGCCTCCTCGCCGTTGTAGCGGACGGCCACCTCGACATGGCGGCAACGCGCCACGTGGAGGCGCAAAGGAAGAATGATTGTCTCCTCCTCTGTCGCGAGCGGCAGCAATTCTTCGACCACCGCGTCCAAATCGAGCGGCGCGGAGCCGTCCTCGATAAAGATCAGAAAGCCGTCGTCTCTCGGGACAGGGTGCTCAAGACTGCCGAGCACTTCGGCGATGGTGTGGTGTGCGGCCGCACTCGTGACGATGATGTCGGCGAGGCCTTCGCCTTGGATGAAAACGTCGATGGAACGCATCGTGGAAACCCTTCGGTTCGGCCCGTCCCACTGTTGGAAACGAGCGCTCTGAAGGGTTAGTCGCGGCCGAACCGCAAAACCGGAAATCCGACTGTGCGGTTCTCAGGTCGGAACGGACGGGCAGATGAAATAGTGAGGGCAGCGCGGACAGTCTTCGCGATTCTCGGGAGCGGCGGGGAAGCGGCCGGCGGCGAGATCGGCCAACGCGCCGCGCGTTTTGTCGAGGCGATCGGCCATCACACCGACCAGCGAGACGCCAACTGCCTCGCTGGTGGTCAGATATTGCAGCTCGAAGCGTCCACCCCCGCCATGGGCCTGTCGGCCAGCCTCCGCCATAAGCGCATGAAGCACGCGCTGGTCAGGCTTCTTTGGCGGCCGTCCCGTCCGAAGCCGCCGCACAGTGAAGCCGCCGCCGACGCGCTCGAGTTCGTCAATCGGGACGGAGATGCTGTGGCCTTCGATCGTAACCTGCAGCACGTCACCGAACGTGATGCCGATCCGCGATCGGCCGATTGCCTGGTCGAGGATGCGGCGGGCTGCTGCGCGATAGAGCGCTTCGAGAGGATGATCGAACGGGCCGATGCTTGACCAAGCAGCCTCGAACTCGACACCGAGCGCCGTCGTCTCGATTGTCTCTCCCTGAGCGCCCATCCAGCGCAGAACACGATAAACAGCGCGATGGAACCGGACATATCCATTGTCCTCACGCGACCCACTGAGTTCGAGCACCGCCTGATAGAGGTAGCGTCGCGGACATCCGAGATAGAGTTCGATATCGCGGCCATCGTGTTCGCGCGCGGCGACGGCAAGATCCGCGCGCGCGCCGCTATCGATGACGTTCGCAAGCGGTTTGATCCAGGTCGCGGGCCCGTCCGGCGACCGGGGCAGACGAGAAGCGATAACCTTGAGCGCGTCCGAGGCGTTCGAAGCCCTCTTTTCGGAGTATCGCTCAGCGCGCGACAGGGAGAGATGATCGCGGGCACGCGACAACGCTACGAAGAAAAGGCACTCCTCCTCTTCCTGATGGTCGTCGGCGACCACTGTCGGGAGCATTCCGTCTGGCGCCGGGCAGCGCTCGCCCTGCCAACTCTTCGGAAACATGCCGGCGCCAAGCGTCGGCAGATGCACGACCTTGAATTCCAGTCCCTTGCTCGCGTGAACCGTCATCAGCCTCACCGCGTCGATGCCCTCGACGGCCGCTGGCGGTTCGCGAAGCGCGCGCTCATCCCCGAACACCTCCAGGCGGCGCACCCAGTCCAGTAGCCGGCGCTTGGGATCGCCGTCGCCGGGCGTGTCGTTTTCGATGGCGAACTGCAGGAATTGGTGGATGGCGAGCCGGCGCTGTTGATCGGCGGCGGCGGCGCCGGAGAGATGAAACCGCAGCAGGGCGCCGCGATTGAAGAGAAGATCGCACAGGAAGGCGCCTGGGCCCGTCTTGTAGCCCACCGACCCAACATCGTCCGCAAGGCGAAGAAGCGCGGTGCGTCCCCCGTTGGTCAGTCCGGCGAGCGAGCCGGCATCCAGCAGAGCTTGGAGCGGCGTCTTCTCCGCCGCAGTGGCATGGGCGAGGAACGTCCGAACGTCGGCAAGCGGAGTGCGGTAGGGCGCAAGTTCGGCCACACGGTAAAGGCCGCCCCGGTGCGGCTCGGCGACGAAGGAAATCAGGGCCAACAGGTCACGGACCTCGGGCCGCTCGAATAGGTCGCCGAGGTATAGGACAGGCACGCCGGCGGCTTCGAGGCCGAGCGCGATCTTCTCCAGATTGCCATGGACCCGGCACAGCACCGCTTGGTCGCGATAGGCGATGCCTTGGGTCCGTCGCCTCTCGATCGCTGCTGCGATCCCAGCGATTTCGGCGCTTCGATCACGGGCGACATTGAAGTCTACCGCTTCAACGCAGGCACCGCGCTTCGCCTCAAGCGTCGTGCTGCGACCACGCCCGACGCGCATGACACCGGAATAGGCGCCGAAGGTATCGACGACCGCGCTTCGCGAACGGTAGTTGATCGCGAGCGGCCTGCGCGTGCCGCGCGGATAATCCTTCTCGAAATCGCGCGTGTTGATCGGCGCCGCGCCGCGAAACCGGTAGATCGACTGCCGGGCGTCGCCGACGACCCAAAGTCGTTCGCCATCACCGGCAAGTTCCTTTAGTAGCAGAGCGCTCGCTCGATTGACGTCTTGATACTCGTCGACGAGCAGGTGGCGATATTGTTCTCGGAGTTCGTCACGCGCCTCTGGGTGCGCCCGTAGGATCTCGATCGGCCGGTTGATAAGGTCGGCGAAATCGACGACGCCTTCCGCGCGCATGCGCCGGTCATAATGCTCGTAGACGCGCGCGACTTCAGCGGCCTTGTCCGCCTTCAGGCGCTCCTCATCGCTCCGCGCCGCAGCCCGCATCCGCGTGGCCGCAGCGGTATATTCAGCGGGTGAAAACACCTCGTCCTTGGCGCGCGAGATCGCACCGAGGATATGCCGGAGCTGCAAAAGTGGCTCGTGCAGTATGAGGTAGTGGTCAAGGCCCAGGGTCGGCAGTTCCTGTTCGAGCAGGGCTAGCCCGTCAGATTGGTCGAACAACCGAACCGGCTCTGCAATGCCGTCGAGATGGCCGAACTTGCGCAGCAGTTCGAGCCCAAACGCGTGGAAAGTGCCGGCCCAGAGCTCGGCGGCCGCCGCCGGAGCGCTCTTGGCGATGCGCTCGCGGATTTCCCGGGCCGCCTTGTTGGAGAAGGTTAGCGCCAGGATAGAAGGCGCGGGTACCCCTTTGGTAAGCAGATGCTCAACCCGCGCGATGAGGGTTCGCGTTTTGCCAGTCCCCGGGCCGGCCTCGACAAAAAGCGGTGAGCCCTCATGCTCAGCAGCTACTTTCTGGGAGGCATCGAGCCCTGGCTTTTCTTCTAGATCGGCGTCCTTTTCAGCCGATAACGGTTCCGGGAGCAGCAGCGCCACCGCAAGCTGCTGATGGACGAGCCCGATTGGAACCCCGTGATCGCCGGCGATCTCGCTCGCCGACCGCCCAGCGTCGATGAACAACCGGCGCGCTTCCTCGCGCGGCAGCAGGAACTCTCGTCCGAAGACGTTGGCGTAGCGCTCACGCAGCTCCTGGGCACTGTAGGCTTCCACCCGCCGCAACCCGAGCGGCGTCGCTTCTTCCGGCGCGCCGGGATCCGATCCGCGCGGCACGATTACCGGATCGAACGGCGTTTCGATCCAGAAGTGACCAAACTCGTGCGCCTCGATATAGGCAGCCGCTTCTGGGCTCGCGGCCGATGTGACGTAGATTGACCGGCCGGCGCCAGCGCGATGAAGAGCGCCGTCGCCGCCCGCGAGAAGCGGATGTTCTGGCGGCACGGATTGCGTCTGGATTCCCTCGGCTTCGCGCGCGGCGGCGAGCAGGGCGACGGCGCTGGTTTTGCCGCCGGCCCTTGCCCGCATCGCCTCATGTTTTTCCCGAGCGAGCGCGCGGACCGCGCCGAAGCTATCCATGGTTCACTCCTGCAACGCCGGATCTGGCCCTTCAGCCAGCCAACGGGCCTTCTCCGAATCGGACAGGCCGGAGTGCTGGACCAAAAAGGCGAAGTCCGCCTGTTTGACCTCGGGGCGCTTGCGCGCCTTGTAAGCCGTAACCTGTTGAGGCGGCAGGCGCAGATAGTCGCGCACGCGCTCGACCGTTCGGTTCAACACCTCGGCCAAGACGTGCACGAGCCGCCCGGGCACCGTTGCCGGTTTGATAAGGCGTGAGATGAGGCAATCCAGGATCGAGCGATCGATACCGACGGCGCGCTGAAACGAGTCGAGGTCATACCCAGCCGCGCGGATGTCGGCAGTGAGATCGGTCACAACCTCCGGCCGCTCGGCGGCGTCGAGCATCGCCTGAACCCGGCTCATTGTGCGGTTCACGACGACATCGACATCCTCGGCCGTGACGACGTGTTCGGAGCGAGCCGTTTCCATCTCGACCCAATCGGTTGCGAATTCGACAATCTCGGCGGCAAACTCGGGATGCTTCGCCGTCCAAGCGCGTAGGATCTGTGCGTCCGGCGGGCTCGGCGCTGCGGCAATATCGGCCAGCACATCATCAAGCGCCGGCCCGCGGTTCTGATTAGCGGTCATTTTCGTCTCCTGAGAGTCCGACCGCGGCCTCGGCCGTCTTCAGCCAAGAATAGACCGTGCGCACGGTGACTCGGTGATAGGCGGCGATCTCCTCCTGTGTCATCTCAAAGTGCTGATACTGGATGAAGACCGCCCGATGCTTGGGCGACAACTTGTCTAGCGAGCTGGCGAGCAAGGCCCGCGCTTCAGCGCTGGGGATGCGCGCCGGAACGTTGTCGAGTGGATCGACCTCTTCGGTCTGCTCGATCCTCTTATTGGCGCCCTCGAAGCGCGCCTGACGCGACCGGTAGAGTGATATGGCCTTGCGCTTCGTGAAGGCCGCGAAATTGCTCTCCGCGAAGTCCGCCTTATCCTTCCGGATCGCCTCGAAAGTTTCCAGCAGGATCTCCTGTACCTGTTCGCCGCGTTCGTCGTTCGACAGGCCCCAGGCTTGCGACAGGAGCAGCGGCGTTGCGCGTTTGCCCAGGGCCTCGAACGCGAGATTAAGCATCTGTCGATCACCGGCCTCAAAGGCCCGACGACACAGATGAATCAGCGCTTCAGTGCTCGCGGCACGCCCACCTTCAATGACTTGGCGGAGCGCCAGACGCCGTTGCGCGTCGTCCAGGACGCACCACCTCCCGAGCTCTGCCTCGACCTCGGGTCGCCTGTTACCGGTGGCGAGGGGACGAATGGACTCATCCCGCGATTGCTCAATGCCGCCGGCCGGGGATGGTGCTGGCGGCGCATGTTCGTCGGGATCATCAAGCTCTGTCGACTCGTCCATTATTACTCTCCAAGCAGGCGCCTACTTCTCCAATCGTCCGCCCGCGAGAAAACCGGAAACGCCGACTCAAATATTTTTTCGTCGCCGCCGATTGACCACCGTAGGTTACATCGAAGGACCATCGCTTCGGAATAAACCTTTGGGAAAACGCAGCAATCGGCGCGACTTGGGGCGAAAGGCCTTCCCCTATCCGTGTCTGTGGCCCTGAAAGAGTGAGAGGAAGGCCAGGTCTTCGGATGGGTTTGAGGTCGAGAGAGAGGCTCTCGGCGCCCGTCGTGGAGACGACCAACATGGCTACCGCCGTTCAGAAAATCACTCTCAGCGCCTCGCGCGACATTCCGTTCAACAAGCTGGTGCTGAGTCAGTCGAACGTCAGGCGCGTGAAGGCCGGCGTTTCGATCGAGGATCTGGCGGAGGATATCGCCCGCCGCACGCTCTTGCAGAGCCTCAACGTCCGGGCGATGCTTGACGCCGAGGGTCGGGAAACCGGCATGTTCGAGATACCGGCGGGCGGGCGCCGCTTCCGGGCGCTTGAGCTGCTGGTCAAGCAAAAGCGTCTGGCCAAGACCGCGCCCGTTCCTTGCGTGGTCCGCGAAAGCGGGTTCGCGGAGGAGGATTCGCTGGCCGAGAACATCCAGCGCGTCGCGCTGCATCCACTGGATCAGTTTCGCGCCTTTCAAACCTTGCGCGAAAAAGGCCTCGGCGAAGAGGAGATCGCGGCGCGGTTCTTCGTCGCGCCGACCGTGGTGAAGCAGCGCCTACGCCTCGCCGCGGTTTCCGAAAAACTCCTCGACGTCTACGCCGACGACGGCATGACGCTGGAGCAGCTCATGGCGTTCACGGTCAATGCCGACCATGCGCGCCAGGAGCAAGTCTGGGAGGGATTGTCCCGCTCTCACAATCAGGAGCCATACTATATTCGTCGCCAGCTCACCGACGGCGCGGTCCGGGCCTCGGATCGGCGCGCGCGCTTCGTCGGCGTCGAAGCCTATGAGGTCGCCGGCGGCATCGTCATGCGCGATCTGTTTCAGCATGACGACGGCGGCTGGGTGCAGGATTCGGCGCTGCTCGATCGTCTGGTGATCGAAAAACTGCAGACCGAGGCCGAAGTTTTACAGGTCGAAGGCTGGAAGTGGATCTCGGTGGCACCCGACTTCCCCTATGGCCACACCGCCGGGATGCGCCGCCTTGTCGGCGAGACCGTGGACCTCACCGAGGACGAGCGGGCGAGCTACGACGCCCTCAAGGCAGAGAACGAGGCGCTCGAAGAGCAATATGCCGACGCAGACGATCTGCCCGACGAAATCGACCAGCGGTTCGGCGAAATTGAAACCGTACTCGCGGCCTTCGACAACCGGCCGGTTCTCTACGATGCAGCCGAGATCGCCGTTGCGGGCGCCTTTGTCAGCATCGATAGCGAAGGCGCGCTGCGCATCGAGCGCGGCTTCATTCGCCCGGAGGACGAAGTCCCGGTCGCGCCCGTGAATAACGGTGATCGCGACGCGTCGAGGATCGCCGGCTCCGACAGCGTGGTTCACGAGGCCGTCATCACCGTTGGCGGCGAGCCGACGGTTTCCGAGACCGATGCGCCGGAGGAGGACGACGCCATCCGACCGCTCTCGGATCGGCTCGTGACCGAACTGACCGCCCATCGCACCCTGGCGCTGCGGGATGCTCTGGCCAATGAGCCGAACATCGCCTTCCAGGCGGTGCTGCACGCGCTGTGCCTCTCGGCGTTCTATCGCCATACCTCCAACAGCTGTCTGGAGATCACGGCGAAAGATTCGAGCTTCAGCGCGCAGGCGCCTGGGCTGGCGGAGACCGCCTTGGCCAGGGCCATCGACGCCCGGCACGGGCAATGGGCCAAGCGATTGCCGAAGAATCCCGCCGATCTTTGGGACGCGCTGACGGGGCTCAATTGCGAAAATCAAACGGCGCTGTTCGCTCATTGCGCCGCGCTCACCGTCAATGTCGTCAAGGAGCCGTGGAACCGGCGGCCGGATGCGTTCACACATGGCGATCAGCTTGCCCGGGCCGTCGATCTCGACATGGCCGCCGCCGGCTGGATCCCGACCGTCGACAATTATCTCGGCCGGGTTCCGAAGGTCCGCATTATCGAGGCCGTGCGCGAGGCGAAGGGAGAAAAATCCGCAAGGCTCATCGAGCATCTGAAGAAGGCCGACATGGCGAGAGAGGCCGAGCGGTTGCTCGACGGCGCGGGCTGGTTGCCCGAGCCGCTGCGGCTCGCGCAAACCGGGATGGAGGTCGACGCGCCGATTGGCGAGGCTGGCGAGGCCGAGGCTCTGCCGGATTTCCTTGGCGAAGACGAAGACGACGCGCCGACCGAGACCAAGGAAGAACAGCCGCACGTCGCCGCCGCGGCCGAATAACCCTCCGACAGCCGGGCGGCCCAAACCGTCCGGCGCCCGTTCTTCCATCCGAAAGTCCGGCCATCGCGCCGGGTTTTCCCCATTCTGGAGCCACGTCATGACCGACACACAATCGACGCCTGTTCCTTCCCTCGACTTCACCGTCCTGGACCAGAATAACCGCGAGAACGCCCGCCTCTCGGAAGAATCGCTCCTCACAAACAAGACCGCCCTGTTCGACGCGCTCGCGGCGGCGGGGATCGAGATCGTCACCGTCGTCTTCGACGGCTACGGCGACAGCGGGCAGATCGAGGACATCGAAGCCAAAGCCGGCGACGAAATCATTGCCCTGCCGATTTTTGAGATCGAGATCGCGCGTCCGGTCTGGGGCAGTTCCGAAATCGAACGCCAGACCCAGCCGATCCGCGACGCCATCGAAACGCTGGCTTATGATTTCCTCGGCAAAACCCAGAGCGGCTGGGGGAACGACGAAGGGGCCTATGGCGACTTCACCTTTGATGTCGCCGCGCGGACGATCACGCTCGATTACAACGAGCGGCGCATGGAGTCCGACTATTCTCAACATGTGTTTTGAGGAGACGACCATGGCACATTGTTATCACCACGCGCTCTCCTCGGTGAAGAAGTGGGGCGGCATACCCGAGGACTATCTACCGCTGCACGACTGGTTCGACGAGTCGAAGATGATCACGGCTGATTTCAGGCATCGCGCGCTGCGCCATCACGCCGAGGGCATTTTCATGTTGGAGCGATTTTTTGGCCCGGCAGTCACCATCTCCACGGGGCGAGTTATACCAACGCGGTTGATCGGTGAGCAACATGTGCTCGAAGATCTCGGGCGTATCCCGAGCTTCGCCGATTGGGTGCGCTGCATCCGGCCAGAACCCTGGATGGGAAAAACTCCTCCGATCCATCGCGGCGTCGATCCGTTCGCCGCCGCCAGCTGATAGTTCTTCCCAACATCAGCCCACCCAAAAGCCCGGCCATCGCGCCGGGCTTTTCGCATTACTGGAGGACAAAACATGGCCGACTATCACTCGCCGACGATCGTTCAACCGACGATCCCGAACGCCGACATGACGGCGCTCGAACGACTGCTGTTGACGCACATCTTCGAGAGCGAGCCGGACGGCGACGGGCTTTATTTCTTCGCGGAGACGTCGCCGAACACTCAATTCGAGTTGCCGCTCGAAACGATCCGCGCCGCGCTCGCGGATTCGGAGAACGTTCTGGGTGAGGCCATCGCATTCGTGCGCGGCCAGTTGAAAGACGCAAGTGAGGACGATGAATACGTCGATCTCGATCTCAGCCAGACATCGTTCGAGTTCATCTTTCAAGGCATCGTCAAGCGCTCGGCGACGCTCGATCACGTCAGCATCGTCACGTCATTCACCTGCACAAAAATGCGGCCGGACGGTTTCGGCGGCATGGCCGTGCTCGTCACCGCCGATGCGATCAAGGGCAAGGGCACCGAGGACATTCTCGGCGATTTTTTGGACGAGGCCGAGCATGGTCCGCTCGCGGCCGCGCCGGGCTTTGGCGTCCATGTCCTGCTGCGCCTTGTTGAGGCGAAGGTTCGCGCGCAGATCGCCCAAATCATCGAGGCCGACGAGATGCTGACGCCGATCGCCGCCGGCGCCGTGACAGGCGCCGACATCCGCGCCGGCTGCCTTGTGGCCGTCGAGCGAACTAACCTCGCCGAGGAACAGGATTCGGCGGTCTTCAAAGCCGCTTTGGCCGCCATCCGCGAAGCCGAGCAGCGGCTCGCTCCAGCCCGCTGATCGCCGAAACTCATCCCTCCATCACGACGGCACCCGCGTCGCCAACACGCGCCGTTTTCATCCCTCCAATGAAAGGACAAGCCGATGGGCTGGCTCTACATGCAGTCCCTCAAGGGCCATGCCGGCCCGCGCCAATATCTCGACGCTCAGTTCACCTTCGAGCGTCCCGAGGCAACATCGAAAGTGCTGCGGTCGGCGCTTGTTGGCATGCGCGTCTACTACGCCGCCGTGGAACAGCTCCGCATCGCCACCGGCGAGCGCGAGGTGTGGGCCGCCATCTGCCTCGTCCGATACAATCCACGCGACCCCGAGGGCTACATCTTCGGTTACAAGGATATGAGCGAGTCTATGGGGCCGCATGAGTGCGAATGCCCAAAATCGATCCTCGATCTGCTGACGCCGACCGATGCGCAATATGCGCGGCAATGGCGGGCTCGCTGCCTCGAGGCCGCCGCTGCCCGTCGCGCCAGGGCCGCCAAACCGAGCCCGCGCGCGGGGCAGGTGATCGTCTTCGACGAACCGCTCGCCTTTTCCGATGGCCAAAGTTTTGAACGGCTCGAGGTGGTCGCCAACCCGCGCAGCCATCGCTCAGTGCTGTTTCGCGCGCCCGGCTCAAGCGGCCTCTATAGCATTCCCAACATCAAGAGCCGGACCTACCGGCTCATCTAACCGCCGCCGACATGAGCGTGCGTTTTCTTAGACGGCGACATCGAAGGGTTCGACGCGCGGCGCCGGACCCTTTTCTTCATGGAGGCGCCGAGAGGGAGAGGACGGCCGGGAAAGGTTCGAGCCGGCGGGGTCGAGAGAGAGCACCCGTCGGTTCAAACCGTTCCGGCTCTCTTGAGGTTCCCTCCATGACGAATGCTTTTGCTTCCGCGCCCGGCCTCGCGGCTGCGCCGCTGTCCCCGGCGCCCACCGGCGCCAACCCGGTAGTTTGCATTGCCGATGCCGCACGCATTCTCCTTCTCCGTCTCGAACGCGGCCAGCGCATCGACGCGGCTGTGCTGCGCGCCGCGATGGAATCCGCCTTTGGCGGCTCCGACACTGACGGCGCCTGGGACTGGAAGACCGCTTACGACGCCTGCGAGGCGGCGACGGTTTTGTTTTTGCGCAAATTCGGGCCGGCAATGCGCGCTCGCGCCGGCTCGAACACCGCCATGCCGGTCCCCGGGCTCTTCGACCCGGGGATGCTGGAAAAGATCGCGGGCCTTCTCCCCACACATACGCGCCGCTCCGAGGAGAGCCAGACGCTCCAGCAATTTTCGACGCCGATCGGTCTTGGCCTCGTCGCGAGCGTCGCCGCTGCGATCACGCCCGCCGATCTCGTCTTGGAGCCTTCCGCTGGAACCGGATTGCTCGCCATCCTCGCCGAGCTTGCAAGCGCCTCGCTCGTTCTTAACGAACTGGCTGAGACCCGGGCTGGACTTTTGGACCATCTCTTTCCAGGCGTCGCCGTCACCCGCTTCGACGCCGCGCAAATCGACGATCATCTCGATGCCGGTGTAACGCCGAGCGTCGTGTTAATGAATCCGCCGTTTTCCGCGCTCGCCAACGTCGATCGGCGCATGGCCGATGCGGCGCTTCGCCATATCTCCTCGGCGCTGTCGCGGCTCGCCCAGGGCGGGCGTCTGGTCGCGATCACCGGGGCGAGTTTTGGGCCCGACAACCCGTCCTGGGCCGACGCCTTCGTCCGTATGCAGGAGCGGGGGCGAATCCTGTTCTCGGCGGCGATCGACGGCGCTGTCTATGCGAAACACGGCACGACCATCGACACGCGGCTGACCGTGATTGACAAAATTCCCGCCAATGATCCGACGGCGTTCCCGGCGTCACCTGGCGTTGCGCCCGATGTGGCGACATTGCTCGGCTGGATCACGCAATCCCTGCCGCCAAGGCTGCCGGCGCCCGCTTGCGTCGTCGCGCCAGTTGTCGCCCGACAGATTGTCGCGCGCTCTTCGCGCCCGGTCGTGACGCGTCGATCTCCGGCTCCCGCTTCGACCGTCGAACCCGAAGCCGTCGAACTCGCCTATGAGACGATCGACTGGAAGCCGGTCAATGGCCGCCGCATCACCGATGCGCTGTATGAGGAATACGCCCTTCAGTCGATCCGCATTTCCGGCGCAAAAGCTCATCCGACAAAACTGGTGCAATCGGCGGCGATGGCCTCGGTCGCGCCGCCCAAACCGAGCTATCGACCGCATTTGCCCGCCAAGGTCATCTCGGATGGCCTGCTGTCGGACGCGCAGATTGAGAGCGTCATCCACGCTGGCGAGGCCCATGCCGGCCATCTCGCCGGATCATGGACGGTCGACGAGACCTTCGACCTCGTTTCCGCCGCGCCGGACGACGCCGAAAACGCCATGCGGTTCCGGCGCGGCTGGTTCCTCGGCGACGGCACTGGCGCGGGCAAGGGCCGACAGGTCGCCGGCACCCTGCTCGATAATTGGCTCAAAGGCCGCCGCCGCGCGGTCTGGGTGTCGAAGTCCGACAAGCTGATCGAGGACGCGCAGCGCGACTGGTCGGCGCTCGGGCAGGAGCGCCTGTTGATCACGCCGCTCTCCCGCTTCCGTCAGGGAACGCCGATCCGGCTGGATGAAGGCATCCTTTTTACGACCTACGCCACGCTGCGCTCCGAGGCGCGCGACGACAAGGCTTCACGCGTAAAACAAATCGTCGATTGGCTGGGCTGCGATTTCGACGGCGTGATCGTGTTCGACGAATCCCACGCGATGCAGAACGCCGCCGGCGGCAAGGGAGAACGCGGCGATCAGGCCGCCTCGCAGCAAGGCCGCGCCGGCTTGCGCCTCCAGCACGCGCTTCCAGACGCCCGCGTCGTCTATGTGTCGGCGACCGGCGCCACCACCGTTCACAATCTCGCCTACGCCCAGCGGCTCGGTTTGTGGGGAGGGGAAGACTTTCCCTTCGCTACGCGCGCGGAATTCGTGGAGGCCATCGAGGCCGGCGGCGTCGCGGCGATGGAAGTCCTCGCCCGCGACCTCAAGGCGCTCGGCCTCTATGCCGCGCGCTCGCTCTCCTATGAGGGCGTCGAATATGAGCTGCTCGAACATCGTCTGAGCGACGAACAGATCGCAATCTACGACGCCTATGCCGGAGCTTTCGGCGTCATCCACAACAATCTCGACGCCGCGCTCGAGGCCGCCAATATCACTGGCGAATCGGGGACGCTGAACGCGCAGGCCAAATCCGCCGCCCGTTCCGCCTTCGAGAGCGCCAAGCAGCGCTTCTTCAATCACCTTATTACGGCGATGAAGACGCCTTCGCTGATCGCCGCCATCGATCGTGATCTGACCCTCGGTCATGCCGCCGTGATTCAGATCGTCTCGACCGGCGAGGCGCTGACGGAACGCCGGCTCGCGGAGATTCCGACCGACGAATGGAATGACCTGAACATTGATATTACTCCTCGCGAATACGTTTGCGACTACCTCTCAAACTCCTTCCCGACGCAGCTCTACGAGCCCTTCACCGACAGCGAGGGCAATCTGTCGTCGCGTCCCGTGTATCGCGACGGCCAGCCGGTGCTGTGCCGGGAGGCGGTCGCCCGCCGCGACCGGCTGATCGAGAGGCTGGCGTCATTGCCGCCCGTGCATGGCGCGCTCGACCAGATCGTCCAGCGCTTTGGCGCGGACATGGTGGCCGAGGTGACTGGCCGCTCGCGACGGATCATTCGAAGGACCAATGGCGATGGTTCGAAACGGCTTTGCGTCGAGAACCGCGCGCATTCCGCCAATCTCGCCGAGGCGCAGGCGTTCATGGATGACGTCAAGCGCATCCTCGTCTTCTCCGACGCCGGCGGCACCGGGCGCTCCTATCATGCCGAACTGTCGGCGAGGAACCGCCGCCTGCGGGTTCACTATCTCTTGGAACCCGGCTGGAAGGCCGACGCCGCCATTCAGGGGCTCGGGCGCACGAACCGAACCAATCAGGCGCAACCCCCTTTGTTCCGCCCCATCGCGACAGATGTGAAGGCTGAGAAGCGTTTCCTGTCCACCATCGCCCGCCGTCTCGACACGCTCGGCGCCATTACCAAGGGCCAGCGTCAGACCGGCGGACAGGGATTGTTCCGGCCGCAGGACAATCTGGAGAGTTCTTACGCCCGCGACGCGTTGCGGCAGCTCTATGTCCTGCTGGTCGCCGGCAAGGTCGAGGGCTGCTCGCTTGGAGTTTTCCAGGAGGCGACCGGGCTGAAACTCACCGACAGCAACGGGATCAAGGACGAGCTGCCGCCCATCACCACCTTTCTCAATCGGCTGCTGGCGCTCACCATCGATCTCCAGAACACTCTGTTCACTGCTTTCGAGCAGCTCATGAACGCCCGCATCGAGGGCGCGATCGCATCGGGAAGTTATGACGCAGGGCTGGAGACGCTGACGGCGGAGAGTTTTGTCGTTACGAACCGCCAGACGATCTATACCCATCCCGGCACGGCGGCGGAAACGCGCCTGCTCACGATCACGCAACGCGAGAGGAACCAGCCCGTCACGCTGATCGAGGCGCTGGATCGTCTTTCCGATCCTCGCGCGCGCCTTCTGGTCAACAGCCAATCGGGCCGCGCCGCCGTGCAAATCCCGGCGCCGAGCGTGATGCTCGACGACGGCGAGGTGGAGCGCCGCGTCAGGCTGATCCGCCCGATGGAGCGGCCCGCCATTCCATTGGCGATGATGCCCCAGACCCATTGGCGGGAAGCCGACCGCGAAACCTTCGCAAAGAGCTGGGAGGCCGAGGTCGCCGCCGTGCCGGAATTCATCGACAGCACGGTCCACATCGTTGCCGGCCTGTTGCTGCCGATCTGGAAACGCCTGCCCAACGAGTCGACGCGGGTCTATCGGCTCCAGACCGATGCGGGCGAACGCATCGTCGGCCGCAAGGTCTCAGTGGCATGGGCGGCGGGGGCGCTGGAAACCGACGCGACAAAACTCTCGGCCGACGACGCCTTCGCCGCGTTGATGGCCGGCAAGACCGTTCTCGACCTCTCCGAAGGCCTCCAGCTTCGCCGCGTTCGCGTCATGGGCGCCAATCGCATCGAACTCACCGGCTTCATCGACGCCATGCGGGAGCGGCTGCGCGCCTACGGCCTGTTTCACGAAATCATCTCATGGAAGCTGCGGATGTTTGTGCCGACCGACGCTGCGGGCCCGGCGATCCTCGCCAAGGTGCTGGAGCGCTATCCGCTGTCGCGCATCGCCGGGCGGGAAGCGGCGTGAGATGGCGCGCGATGCGGCCGAATTGGCGCATCGTCTCGCGTGTGACGCCGAGGCGGTGTGCCGCCACTATCTCTCCAACGGTCGCCGCCAAGGGAATTACTGGCTGGTCGGCGACGTAAAGAACACGCCGGGCCGCTCGATGTTCGTGCGGCTGAAAGGCGGTGAATCGGGCAAGGGCGCGGCGGGCCATTGGACCGACTCGGCGACGGGCGATCATGGCGACCTTCTCGACGTCATTCGCGGGAGCCGCGGCCTTGTCGATTTCCACGACGTCATGTACGAGGCGCGACGCTTTCTCAGCCTGCCACGACCGGAACCAGAACCGGAATGGCGCCGTCAGCATTCATCGTCGCCGACTGGATCACCGGAATCGGCGCGGCGCCTGTTCGCCATGTCGCGGTCGATATCGGGCACTGTCGCGGAAATCTATCTGCGCAAGCGCGGCATTACGACTTTGCACGGAACCGCGAACCTGCGCTTCCACCCGCGCTGCTATTATCGCGTGGACGCACACTTGCCGACCCAGACATGGCCGGCGATGATCGCCGCCGTCACCGATCTCGACGGTCGGATCACCGGGGTGCATCGCACTTGGCTCGACCCCTCCGGGCAAAACAAGGCGCCGATCGACACGCCGAGGCGGGCGATGGGCCATCTTCTCGGCAACGCCGTTCGCTTCGGTTTGGCGCGGGATGTCATGGCGGCGGGCGAGGGAATTGAGACCGTGCTGTCGCTGCGTAGCGTCATGCCCAAAATGCCGATGGCCGCCGCACTTTCCGCCGCGCATATGACCGCCATCCTGTTTCCTTTGAGGCTGCGTCGTCTCTACATCGTCCGCGACAATGATGCTGCGGGCGACGGCGCGACGGCGAGGCTGATCGACCGCGCGAAGGCGCTCAGAATCGAGGCGATCACCCTGTCGCCGACGCTGGAGGACTTCAACGAGGATCTCCGCTGGCTCGGCGTCGATGAGTTGCGGGCGGCGATCAGGGTCCAAGTCGCGCCAGAGGATGTTGCGCGCTTTCTGGAATTGCCGGCGTGAGCCGGAACGGGGAAACGAGTGCGGCCGAGCGCGGGTCCGATGTCGCGTCGGATCGTGGCGCTTCCCTTTGTTGTCGGAGAGGACCGCGTCCACGGCCTTCTTGAGAGGGCGACCGGGGCGGCAAACGGCCCGGCCCGGCAATGGCTTCTGGCCGACTATTTTGCGTCGGCGGGGAGCCGCCTGTT
>JALHNR010000014.1 GCA_022843525.1 Methylocystis sp.
CTGCGTCGTGCGCGCGCGCGGCTTCGATGAGGCGCTGTCGCTGGCCAATGATCACGAATATGGCAATGGCGTCGCGATCTATACCCGCGACGGCGACGCCGCGCGCGAATTCGCCTCCCGCGTCGAAGTGGGAATGGTCGGCGTCAATGTGCCGATCCCGACGCCCTTGGCCTATTACACCTTCGGCGGCTGGAAGCGCTCGATGTTCGGTGATCTCAATCAGCACGGGCCGGACGCCATTCGCTTCTACACGAAGACGAAGACGGTCGCGTCCCGCTGGCCGGGCGGCGTCAGGACCGGCGCGAGTTTCGTCATGCCGACCTTGTCCTAGCCATGATGCGCGCGGCCTTCATCGGTCTGGGCAACATGGGCCGTCCGATGGCGGCGGCGCTGGCGCGCGCCGGCGTTAAGACGCGAGGATTCGATCTTAACGCATCGCTCGTCGAAGCCGCCGCCCAGGAGGGTGTCGCCGCCGCCAATACCTTGCGCGATGCGATCGACGGCGCTGACGTTGCGATCACCATGCTGCAAAGCGGCGATCAGACGCTTGCCGTCTGGCGCGAAATCGCGCCGCTAGCGCGCGGCAAGCTTCTCATCGACTGCTCCACGATTGACGTCGAAAGCGCGCGCGCCGCGCATCGGCTCGCGCAGGAGGCCGGCGCGCGCTCGGTCGACGCGCCGGTGTCGGGCGGCGTCGCCGGCGCGAAAGCGGCGACGCTGACCTTCATGTGCGGCGGCGAGCAGGAGGCGTTCGCGGCGGCGAATCCGATCCTCGAACATATGGGCGCGCATGTGCTTCATTGCGGCGGCGCCGGCATGGGGCAGGCGGCGAAAATCTGCAACAATCTCATGCTCGGCGCCACGATGATCGCGACGGCCGAGGCGTTCGTGCTCGCCGAAAAACTCGGACTGTCGCACAGGGCGCTGTTCGACGCGGCGTCGATTTCCTCGGGCCAGTCCTGGTCGCTCACCACCTATTGTCCCGTGCCGGAGATGACCCCCGCGTCGCCGGCGAACAATGATTATAGGCCAGGATTCATGACCGCCCTGATGCTGAAAGATTTGCGACTGGCGCAAGAAGCCGCCGCGCATGCGGGCGCGGCCTCTCCGCTTGGAGCCGTCGCGACGCAGCTCTATGCGCTGCATCAGTCTGCTGGCCAGGGCGGCGCCGATTTTTCGAGCATCATCAGACTCATTCGCGGCGAATAAAGCAATTTCGAACAATCTTGATGTTGAAACAAACACGACATAGCGTGCGCCGGCAGGCGCTTAAAACAGATCAGCCGCACATTCTCTCAACGTCTTTATAGGAGGCGACACGTGTCGAATCATTTTACTGGCCTTAGTCTCGGTCCGCCGCTTGGCGATCAAAGGTTGGATCTTTGCGATCTCTACGCCTTCCAGTCTCCAAGCGATCCGACTCGGTCGGCGATCATTCTCAACGCCAATCCCGCTTGCGATGAATTTCATCCCGACGCCATCTACCGGCTCAACATCGATAACGACGGAGATTGCCTGACGGATATTGCGATCAGCTATGTGTTCTCGCCCAAGCAAAATGGCAGGCAGACTTTCGATGTTTATCTAGCGCGCGGGGCAGAGTCGCATTCTCCCGAACCCGTGGGCGAGAAGATCATCTCGGGCGCGGAAGTCTCCTTCGGGCCTAATCCGAACATCGTGCGGGCAGGCGATTTCACCTTCTTCACAGGCGTTCGCAGCGACGCGTTCTTTTTTGACTACGACGGCATTTTGGCCTTGTACGACACGTCCGGCGGCAGAAATTTCACTGCGCCGCATCTTGGCGGCAAGTCTCCCTGGACCGGAAAGGATTCAAACACCGAGGCCAATGTGCTTTCGACGGTCGTCGAAATGCCGACGAGCGCTCTTGGCGGCAATCCGGGCGTCAGAATCTGGGGACGGTGCAGCGTGCGCGAGGACGGCAAGCTGATTCATGCCGATCGCGCCGGACATCCGTCGGTCAGCAGCTTCTTCAATACCGACGAAACAAAGGAAGAATATAACGCCAGCGAACCCGTCAATGACCGCGAGCGCTGGCTCGAGCTGTTCATCCATCTGATGGGCCATACGGGCGACTACACGAGGGACGACGCGATTACGGCGATCGACGAGCACGGCATTCTACCCGATATGCTGAGCTTCGATCCCACCAAGCCCGCGGGCTATCCCAA
Source organism: Methylocystis sp. (assembly GCA_022843525.1). Taxonomy (GTDB): domain Bacteria; phylum Pseudomonadota; class Alphaproteobacteria; order Rhizobiales; family Beijerinckiaceae; genus Methylocystis. The sequence goes on from JALHNR010000014.1 coordinate 2,190, forward strand.
TGGCCGCACCTTCGCCGACGATGTCATCAATTTTCGGCTGTCGTTTCTCTCGAAAGGCGACATCCCGCCGGATGGGCTGGAGCCGCATACCGACACTCTGAAAGAGTTCCCCTATCTCGGAACGCCGCACGCGAAGTAAATCGCAGGCGCAAAAAAACGGGCGCGCCGGCAGCGCGCCCGTTTGGGGGTCGTTGCGTCGTTGGAGATTTACCGATGGCGGGATTTCTTCGGCTGGGCGGCCGGCGCGGGGGGCGGCGGCGGCGGGGTCACCGGCATATACTGCAGGCTGACATTGCCGATGCCGGCGGAAACATTGAGGCCGGTGCCAAGGGAGACGGAAACGGGCTGCAGCGAGATGGTCTTGTTCGAGCCGCCGACAAGGACCGCGCCGCCGGCGCCGGCGCCGACTGCGACCGACCCTTCCGCGCCGACATAGTCTCCGGCCAGCGCGCCAGGCGCCACGCTGTTGGTGGCGGCGAGGACCGTCCAAATCATCTGACCCGGACCGCTGATGCCGATATTGGCGCCGACGTTGGTCAGTCTGCCGATGTAATGCTGGGGCGGGCTGCCTTTAGCGTCCGTGTATACGCAGTCGAGCGCCTGATTCTCCATGATGATCATGCCGACGCCGCCGGAAACATGGCAGAGAAGGGTGCCGACTTGCACCGACTGAGCCATGGCGGCGCTGGACGACAGCGCGATGAAAGATATCGCGCACATCGCGCGGCCGAGCGAGAAATGAGACATTATCGACTCCAATTGATGGGTGCGGAACTGAGCCGCGCGCGGGACTTTAATGGCGAAAAACACAAAAAGTAACCCCGCAAGGAAGCCCTTGGGCAATCGCAAGAATATTGCGCACAGCGGATCACCCCCGAGCCCAATGGAGCGCGGCTTCGCGCCGGAGCGATCCGGCGCCGAAAAGCCGGTCGAGCACGGTTCAGTGGGCTGGCGCCGAGTTCGAAGCGCCAGCCGAACTCGGCGCAAAAGCAGGCGAGCGGGATGATGATCGCCGCGACGAGCGCCAGGGCGCAGAAAACGTCAAATAGGCGAGATGCGTCTGCACCTGCCGCCCGACCCAGGCGACAGCTTGCCGTCGCGCCTCCGACGCCTTGCCGCCCAGAGCCTGAAAAAGCTCGGTGGCGCGTCGTAGCGCCTCCTGAAACGGAATGCTCGATGGAATGGAAGCGCTAATCTGCGCCGCTGCGAAGCGCTTTGCGCGTCGAGATTCCTAGCCGTCGCTTGTGCCGCAGCGCGTTACGCCTTCGCGTCGGCGACCAGGATCCCGTGCTGATCTGCAACCCCGCGCAAACCATCGCTACGCCGCGCCGCTCCGAATTGCTACAGCCTGCCGATGAGCGCCATCACCACGACAATGGCGAGCAAGGCGCCGACAATGCCGCCAGGGGCATATCCCCATTGAGAGCTATAGGGCCAAGTCGGCAGGGCGCCGATGAGCAGCAACAGAAGGACGATGATAAGGACGGTCGAGAGCATGGATAAACTCCACTAGGCCGCGACTTCTTTTTCGTGACGCTTTCAAGCGCAACTCTCGCGCTGAAATTATGTTCCTTGTGGTGTGATTGGGAGTGCGCACGCAACGGCCCTGCTTGCTTTCGGTTGCCCTAGGCCTACGTTTTTTCCGAGAGGCGGCCGCTGCCAGCGGTAGCCCTACACGGAACGGCTCGCGACCTCGGATGTAAAGGCGCGAGCCGTTTTCTTTGAAGCGTTTCCCGCTTAGCGCACAGGCGTTCCCGCAGGCGCAATATTCAGCCGCGGGTCGTCTTTCGGATCGTAATAGTCGATCTGCCAAGGACCGGTTGCGTTGATCTGGAGCACTGAGTCCTCGTCGACGAAGACATAATGCAGCACGCCCGCGGGCATCGCGACGAAGCTCCCAGCCGGCAGCTTTTCGACGCTGGCGCGATCGGCGGCCTGTCCCCGGCCAAAGCTGAAGGCGCCCGAGATGATCGTGACGAGTTCCGCCTTTGGATGCGTATGCGGGGGAAGTCGGTAGCCCTTCGGCGCCTTGATCCGCATCACGAAATCGCCTTCTCGGCTCGGATCTCCGTATAGCACCGCCATTTCGGCGCCGCCCGGCAGCGAACTCGGCGCCGCCTCCCATTGCATGTTCTGCGGAAGAAATGCGCGATGCGCTTCGACTGCGCCGCCCTGAGCCGCTCCGCCGCAGGCAAGCGCGCCAGCGACGACGATCGCTATTCTTGCTTTCATGAGTCCCTCCCACCGCCGCGATCTGTCTTCCCGCACGACGCTAGGCCGCGTCGGCCCGCGGCGCCTTTAGGGCGAGAGATATAGGGCGAGAGCGACCGCGCTCATCCCTTCGCGGCCGGAAAAAGCGCAGAACTGAGAAGGCGTCACGTTGACGCCGGGGACGGGCTAACCCCACCAGAAGATCGACGCGACAATGACGTAAAGACCGACAAGCGCGGCCCCGTCGACCATGTCCGCCCGGCCGTCGACGGTGACCACTGTCACCACCAATACTGAAAGAAACAGCGCCGCCGCGAGGATTGGCGGAATGGCGAGCGTGAACGGCGCCGCGCCGCCCATCGCAAAGCTGACGAGCACCAGAATCGGAATCAGCGCGACGGCGACCTGAAGCGCCGAGTTCAAAATGACGCTGACCGCAAGATCAGCCTTGCCCTGAGCCGCGAGCCGAACGCCCACGACATTTTCGACGGCGTTGCCGGCGATGGCGACGATGACGAGCCCGGAAAAGGCTTCGCTGATTCCTAGCGTTTCGATCGCGGGACCGAGCGCCTCGACAAACCAATCCGACACGAAGGCGGCGGCGCCGCCGCAGGCGGCGAGAACGCCGATCGCGGCGCCGAGCGACCATGCATGCACGCGCGCATGAGTCTCAGCCGGCAGCGCGCGCTGCCCCTGGCTGAGCATGGCATGGGTGAGCACAACAAAAACGAAAAGAAGCACGACTGCGCAGACGACGGCGAGTTCCTGCTCATGCGCGCCGCTCGGCAGGTGCAATTCCTGAGCGAGCGTCGGCAGCACCAGCGCCGACACCGCCAACAGGAGCAGCGTCGCGATCATTCGCGGCGTCTGACTTTCGAAGTGAAGCACGCCCAGCTTCCAACCGCCGGTAATAAAAGCGAGGCCCAGGACAAGAAGCGCGTTCGATAGAATGGAGCCGATCAGCGAAGCCTGCACGACGGTCAGCAGTCCGGCCCGGAGCGCGAAGATGCAGACGAACAGCTCGGGGAGATTGCCGACCGCCGACTGAACAATGCCGGTCGCCGCCGGCGAGAGGTGATTGCCAAGCTGATCGGTGGCTTCGCCAATCACATGCGCGACGCTCGCCAGCGCCACAGCCGAGGCGATGAAATTTACGATGGGTCCGGCTTCGGTGAAATGCAGCGCCGCGGCGACTCCCACAAGTCCGGCTGCAGGCGCCATGGTCGCGAAAACTTTCCCGGAGCCAGCGATCATTTGCTTTCCTTTATTCGGCGACGCGCGCGCCACAGTCGATCGACGCCTTGCGCGGCGCCGAGGGTGGATGGCGATTTGAATGAATGCAAAGACGCGCCGGATCGGTCAATCCATCTTTCGCGGCTCTCGACCGAGACGCTTTTCCAGGTCGACGATGCGTCTTGTGGTCTGCAGAACCGTGTCGGGATTGAGGCTGATCGAATCGATTCCCAAGCGCACGAGGAACTCGGCGATTTCAGGATAATCTGAGGGCGCCTGGCCGCAAATGCCGCAGTGACGTCCGTTTCGCTTTGCGCCTTCGACCGCCAATCGAATGATCTCCTTGACGCCTTCGTCGCGCTCGTCGAAGTCGAAGGCGACGATTTCGGAGTCGCGGTCGACGCCGAGCGTCAGTTGCGTCAGATCGTTCGAACCGATCGAGAAGCCGTCGAAATGCTTGGCGAATTGATCGATAAGCATGACGTTGTTTGGAATTTCGCACATCACGTAGATCTCAAGCCCTTTCTTGCCGCGTTCGAGACCGAGTTCGCGCATCAGCGAGATGACCTTCTCCGCTTCTTCGATCCGGCGGCAGAAGGGAATCATCAGCTTGATGTTGGTCAGACCCATCTCGTCGCGCACGCGGGTCATTGCGGCGCATTCAAGGGCGAAGCCTTCTCGATAGGCGGGGTGCGCATAGCGCGAAGCGCCGCGAAAGCCGATCATCGGATTGGCTTCCTGCATTTCGAAAACCTCGCCGCCGAGCAATGAGGCATATTCATTGCTCTTGAAGTCGGACATGCGCACGACGACCGGCTTTGGATAAAAGGCCGCGGCGATCGTGCCGACGCCTTCCGACAAGCGCTTCACGAAGAATTCGCTGGGGCTGGCATAATTTGCGGTCAGTCTCGCAATCTCGGCGCGTTCGCGCGCGCCGAGCCGCTCCGGATGAACGAGCGCCATCGGATGCGCCTTGATCGAGTCCGCAATGATGAACTCCATGCGCGCGAGGCCGACGCCGTCGTTGGGCAACGCCGCAAGGCCGAAGGCGATATCGGGATTGCCAACATTCATCATCACATGCGTGGCGGGTTTCGTCAGAGTCGACAGATCGACGCGCTCCACGTCGAACTCGATGGCGTCCTCGTAGACCTTTCCGACATCGCCCTCGGCGCAGCTCACCGAGATCATGTCGCCGGTGCGAATGAGGCGCGTCGCGGCGTCCGTGCCGACGATTGCCGGAATGCCAAGTTCGCGCGCGACGATCGCCGCATGGCAGGTGCGACCGCCGCGGTTCGTCACGATGGCGGCGGCCGATTTCATCACCGTGCCCCAGTCGGGCGACGTCGTATCGGCGACGAGGATCTCGCCGGGAATGAATGTTGAAAGCTCGCTGGCGGCCTCAATCACGCGCGCCTTGCCGCTGGCGATCTTTGCGCCGACTGCGCGTCCTTCGACTTTCACCGGGCCGTGCTTCGTCACCTTGTAGATTTCAGCGATGTTCCGGTCGCGGCGGGACGCGACGGTTTCGGGACGGGCCTGAACGATGTAGAGCTGGCCGTCCAGACCATCCTTCGCCCATTCGATGTCCATCGGGCGGCGCGCGCCGGCTTTGGCGCTATAATGGTCCTCGATCTCGATCGCCTGGCCGGCGAGCGTCAGCGCCTCTTCGTCGGAGATGCAGAATTTCTCTCTTTCCTTGGCGTCGGTGGGGATGTTGCGCGTCGTCGCCCGGCCCCGATCCGAAAACACCATCCTGATTTTTTTGGCGCCCAGCGCACGCTTCAAAATAGCGCGCTTGCCCTGCCGATAGGTGGGCTTGAAGACGTAAAACTCGTCCGGGTCGACCGCGCCCTGGACGACGTTTTCGCCAAGGCCATAGGCGCCGGTGAGGAAGACAACGTCCTCGAATCCGCTTTCGGTGTCGATCGTGAAGATGACGCCGGACGCCGCCAAATCCGAGCGCACCATTTTCATCACGCCGACGGAGTTGAACACTTTGAAGTGATCGAACCCATTGTCGATACGATAGCGGATGGCGCGATCGGTGAAGAGGCTCGCGAAGCAATGACGGATCGCGTCGAGAACGGCGGCGGGGCCGCGCACGTTGAGATAGGTGTCATGTTGTCCGGCGAAACTCGCGCTCGGCAAATCTTCCGCCGTCGCCGATGAGCGCACCGCGACCGTCAAATCGGCTCCGTATTCGTCGGTAAGGCGGGCTAGGGCGGTGCGGATTTCGGCCTCAACGTTCGGGGGCGTCTGCGCGCCATAAACGATGTCGCGGGCGCGCGCGGCGCGCTTCGCCAGATCGTCGACGTCAGAGGGGTTCAATCCGTCGAGCGCCTCTTTAAGCGCGGTCCAGACGCCCGCTTTATCGAGCGTATAGCGATAGGCTTCGGCGGTGACGGCGAAGCCATTGGGCACCAGGATGCCCTTGGCCGTCAGCTCCCGGTACATTTCGCCAAGCGAGGCGTTCTTGCCGCCCACCAGCGGCACGTCGGCGATGTCCACCTCATTGAAAAAACGAATAAATTGCCCCGAGAGCGAATGCGCAGGCTTTGTCTTTTCGGAAATGCTGGGGTCGGCCGTCTTATTCATTGAGGATCTCTTTTGGTAAGGCTGCGAGCGTGATGTCCTGGCCTAGGCCATAATTATTGCAGCGGCGCGGCGATAGCGACCAATCGCACAGAATTGTGTGAACGGGGGCGTTTTCGGTCGCATCGGAGACCGTATTGGCTTAAGCATTGGCTTCGGGAGGCCGATTCTGTGCTGCACAAAACGCTGAACTCGCTGGCCATGGCTAAAACTTGACCTAATGGTCGAGATTTGGCCGGATTCTTGCCTATAATGGGAATCTGACTGACGGCTGGCCCAACCCAGCTCGTGCGATGGCGGGAGGCGCAAATGGATTCGCTGGATCTGGATCAGGTGATGGACGAAATCATCCCGAGAGGGGACAACAGGCCGCCGGCCCCGAACTTTCCTGTCCGTCAGCGGCCGCGCGCTACTGACGACGCTACTGCGGCGCTGGACCTCGTGTCTCAGGCCGCCGCGGCGATCAAGGAGCTCGAAAAGCAGTCCGCTCAGGCTGTGGCGCGCGCGCATAGCGCCGCCAATGCGGTGAGAGAGAAGCTGGAGCGCGCTGAAGATCGAGGCGATCGCGCCGAGGCCGCGCTGCGCAAATCGGAGTCGGAAGCCGCCGAACTCTCCGCCGCGCTCATGCAGACGCGGAAAGATGTCGAGGCGCTGCAGTCGCAGCTCGCGGCGCGGCAGGCAGAACTTGCGGCGATGGAGCAACGGGCGGTCGCGGCGGAAAAGCGCGCCAGTGAGGCCGACGCCTCGGTTCAAAGGATCGTCGACGCGATTCGTACCCAGCTTCCGGTCAAGGTCGCCGAACAGGCGAAGCCTGCGGCCTGACGTCCAAAGAACGGGACCGGTTAGCCGCGCGGGGCGCAAACTGATCCTGACGCGCTTACGCGCCGGGGGACAAAATTGCGAGACGAGCGGCGGCCTTTGGCGAAGCCGCAGTCTCGCCTGCGGCGTTTCCGCGAGCATGGCGCGGCGCACGCGTGGCGCCCTTTCCTGAAAAATCTTCAAACTGCCTGTTACGTCGCCGGATGCGCGCCTTTGGCGCGACGCTTCCCTCTTCACCCCTGCGCGTCGCTGCGTTGAGCCGCGCTTGGAACAAAGTGGACTTCCACCGGATTTCCCTTGGGGCGCTGGGCTCGAGCTGAGACGCAGCTGACGCTAGCCCGGTTCAGGGCGCCGGCTTCCGCGGCTGAGGGAATCGACTCATGAGGCGTTGTCCAAGCATCTTCCTGATCGCTTTCGCGGCGTTTGGCGTTGGCGCGCTTGCGCAGGGCGAAAACGCGTCAGCCGCGCAGCAAGAAGCGCTGGAAGCCAGCCAGAAGCAGCGCGCCTGGATCAAGGTCTCTTCGGCGCAGAGTCTTTTGGAACGGGAGCTCCTCAGCAGAGACGGCCTGCGCGTCGGCCGCATCGAAGCGGTGATGCTTAATCTCGCGAGCGGAGACGCTGTCTTCGCGATCGCCTCGCGGGAGGGCGATGGACGAGGAAGCGCGGAGCGGATGCTTATTCCATTTGGCGCGCTCGCGCTCCAATCCTGGTCTCAGGGACCCATTCAGATTGAGCACGCCTACGACAAGATCGTTCAGGACAGTCCGCGTGTCACTGTCGACAGACTGAAAGATTGGATGAATCGCGATCGAGTCGCTGAGAGCTACCGCCGATACGGCGTTCCGTCTCCCTACGGCTATGTTGTGCCTCCGGACCCCAACCGCGAACGCCTCCCGGATCGCTACCTTCTGGTTAGACCTGATCGCGTTCCTGGTTCCCTTGCCAAGAAGCAGCGAGCCGACCGAACGCTCGCCGATGAGCTGCGTGGGGCGCAGGTAAGCAAGCAGAACGGCGAAATAGTCGGCGAAGTCGAATATGTGATGCTCGATCTGGGTAACGGCAGGGTCGCCTTTGTGCTCGTGTCCGAGGGAAACACTTGGATTCCCATCCCGATTCAGGCGTTCGCATGGTCTTCGGACAAAGGCCTGACGGTGCAAGGCCCTACGTCGCCGGACGCGTTCCAGCCCGCGAGCAAGACCGGCCTGCCAACGCGGGTTCAGCGCTCCGAACTCGAAGCGCTCTACAAGCGATTCGATCTGCGTCCCTATCAAGAGCAAAGCCGACTGAACTGATCTTGCTCGGCGGGCGGACTTTACCGCAGCGTCTGGCAGGGCGCGATAAAGACAGCAGCAAGGCTCGACCACAACACGCCGGCGCTCGACAGCAGGATCAGCAGCAACGTCGCGCGCATCTGAAATTCCGCTGACAGGGCGGCGTCGCCGTCGCTCTCCACCACATAGCGACGCCAGCGGCGCGCCGCGCGCGCGAGGAAAACAAGAATCGCGAGGGCTGCGCCGCCCGCTATGATCACTGTCGCCCGTATGATTTGTGGCTCGCTGGACCAGCCGAGAACGCACATCAGCGTGTGTCCGCCATAGACAAGAAGAAAATGCAGGCCCCAGACAATCGGACCGGCGAGCAGAAAGGCGATGATCGTCGTCAGAGACCAGCGAGGATGCGTAGTCTTGCTTGCACGCGACATCGTCTACTCCAGCATTCGCGGAAAGCCATAAATGAGCAGAAATCCAAGGAGCCCTTGCGCGGCTGTGTAGTACGCCAGCAACGCCGCGCTTTCGAATGATACGCGTCGCAGCGCATCGAGTTTCCCCGTGAAGAGACGCGCCAGGGCGAATCCGGTCATCACCGCGACAGTCGCCACGAGCTGACCTGTCAAGACAATCTCCAAATAGACCATGGCGCCGTAGGAGTTTTCTCCCGGCCGCAGGCCGGATCGCCATTGCGCATAGCCTTCTATCCCGACGCCGGCGATGAGGCACAGGGCGCCGGCGATCATGAGAAGCGCCGCCGATAGGCTGATCGAACCGGGTTTTGGAAGCGCACGGTCGGCCATCCCGTACGCAAGGATGCTGAGAAGCATCAGCGATGCGCCGGTCGCCGCCCAGCGCAGGTCCGGAAGCGGCGAAGAGCCCACAAGGGGCCAAACCCCCGGGCTGACGGTCCAAAGATAGAGGTAGGAGAACACGAAGGCGATGTAGAGCGATCCGGCCACGAGGATCAGCACGATCATCGCCCACCAGGCGTGCGACGAGGATCCGGACATATAGGTGGGCAGACTGATCCCGCCGCCGATCTCCACCCGTCCGCGCGGCGGCGGGTCGAGCTGCCAGCACCAAACGAGCGTGGCGAAGATGGCCACTGCGCCGCAGACAAGCGCGATCGCAACGGCCTTCACCGTCAGCAGCAGAAAGAAGGCGGCCGTGAAGACCGCGGAGAACATGTGGGCCCAGCCGGGCCCCGGCATCTCCAGCAGATATTCGGGCCGGGCTTCAATGGGCGAGGTGACGATCGTCTCGCGACGGCCGGTTGCGGCATTCGGCAGATAATAGGCGCCCGCGGCGACGTCTTCGGCGAGATTGGGCTGATCCCATAGAGGGTAGCGACTCGTGACGATCGGAACGCTGCGCATCGAATAGAGATCGCTCGGCAGCCATTCCAGCGTTCCGGCGTCCCAGGGATTGGTCTGCGTTCTCTGCGTCTCCCAATCGCGTCGGAAACGCACAAAAAGATCCACGACGAACACCAGCACGCCGATCGCGAGAATAAAGGCGCCAATGGTGGACGTCATATTCAGCGTGTCCCAGCCCATGGCGCTTGGATAGGTCCAAACTCGCCGCGGCATGCCGAGGAGACCAGAGATGTGCATGGGGAAAAAGGCGACGTTAAAGCCGATGAACATCAGCCAGAACACGTAGCGCCCAAGGCGCTCCGAAAGCCGGTTCCGGCTGATCATCGGATCCCAGTAATAGAAGGTCGCAAAGAGCGGAAACACCATGCCGCCGACGAGGACGTAATGGAAATGCGCGACGATGAAATAGCTGTCATGCGCCTGGAGATCGAACGGAACGACCGCCACCATGACGCCCGTCAGACCTCCGACCGCGAAGATGAAAAGAAATCCGAGGATGAACAGCGATGGCGTAGTGAGTCTGAATCGATCGCGCGCCGAGGCGATGGTCGCGATCCATGAGAAGACTTGAATGCCGGAGGGAACCGCGACCGCCATGCTCGCGGCGGAAAAAAAACCGAGGCTCAGCGCCGGAATGCCGGTGCTGAACATGTGATGCACCCAAAGGCCGAAGCTGAAGAACCCTGTCGCGATCAATGCGACCACAATGAGCCGATAACCGACGAGCGGCCGTTGCGCCATTGTCGGCACAATCATCGATACAAGACCGGCCGCGGGGAGGAAGATGATGTAGACCTCCGGGTGCCCGAAGAACCAGAAGAGATGCTGCCACAGCAACGGATCGCCGCTCTGGGCCGCATTGAAGAAGGGCCAGCCGAAGGACCGCTCGATCTCGAGCATCATCGTCGCGAGGATCACGGCGGGGAAGGCGAAGACGATCATCGCCGCAAAGACCAGCATCGACCAGCCAAAGAGCGGCATCTTGTCGAGCGTCATCCCCGGCGGCCGCGTGCGCAGCATTCCAACGATGATTTCAATGGCGCCCGCAATGGCGGATATTTCGATGAAGCCGATGCCGAGCAGCCAGAAGTCGGCGTTGTCTCCCGGCGAGAACTTGGTCAGCGTCAGCGGCGGATACATGAACCAGCCGCCGCTCGGCGCGAGTCCATAGAAGATCGTCGAGAAGAACACGAGTCCGCCGATCACATAAGCCCAAACGGCGAAGGCGCTGAGCCTTGGAAAGGGCAGGTCGCGCGCGGCGAGCATCTGCGGGAGCAGAATGACGCTCAGCGCCTCCATCACAGGAACGGCGAAAAGGAACATCATCGTCGTGCCATGCACGGTGAAAATCTGGTTGTAGAAATCCTGGCCGATGAATCGGTTGTCGCCGTGCGAAAGTTGGACGCGCATGATCAGCGCCAACACGCCCGCCAGCAAAAAGAACAAAAAAGCCGCGCCGATATAGATAACGCCGACGAGACTGTTGTTGATCTCGCTGATCTTGCGCCAGCCGGGAGGATAGGCCCAGGCGCGCTCGAGTTCTTCGAGTTCGCCAGGGGGCCGCGGCGTTTCGTTTGGAAGGCGCTTGGGGTCGCTTTGGCGTTCAGGCATCGAGGCGGCGCCCTAGGCGCCGTCCGGACGATCGGACCGTGCGCGCAAGCGATGGTCCTCCATGTCAAGAAGCCAGCGCGAGGCGATGGAGACCCCGGTAAGGACATAGCTTGCCGGGCAGGCCGCCAGCATCAGCAGACCGGCAAGGCGCTGATCCGCCAGCATTGTCTCCGTGCTCGCTCCCCAACTCGCGGCGCTGGTGTCGAGAACGCGCGGCGCGAACACGAGAAGCACGCCGAGAAGGCAGGCGAGCTTTCCGGTGATCGCGAGCGCCGCGACGCCGCGCCAGCGTGCGACGCCGGTATCGCCGAGAATCGCCAGCCAGAACAGCAGGGCGGCCGCCAGCAGCGACGCGTGCATCAGGAGATGCGCGGTCGGATGCCGCTCGACATAGGCCGACGCCCCCGGCGCGTGCCACGCATAGAGCAGAGCAAGCTGCGCCACGGTGACAATCGCCAAGGCGCGACCGGTCGCAAGGACCGGCGCCGATGTGAAGCGCATCCACAGCACAGCTAGAAACGGCGCGAGCGCGCTCATGAGTATAATGTGCGTCGCCATGTGAGACGCGCGAGGTCCGAGGCCCGGACCCGCGGAAGCGACAAGCCCGACGGCGCAAGCGACGATGATCGCGACGGCGATTTTCACTCGCGAATCTGAGAAGGCTTGGACGCTGGGAGCGCCGTCCGCCGTCGATGCAATCGCCAATTTCACTCTGCTCATCGCTTCGTTGGTGCGAGTTGCGAATAGGGACCATATTGGCCAGCGCGCCGGTCAATCCAGAGCTTGCGGCGGCTATTGAAACGTTTGCCTCGTCGCCTACTGTAAACTTGGGGCGGCAAGCGGCGTAGACGTGGACAAATTTCAGATACTTCCCCATCTCGCGGCGCTTGCCGGCGCCTATGCGCTCGCACTGCCGATCGGCTGGGATCGGGAGCGACAGGAGCGCAGCGCAGGGCTCCGTACCTTTCCGCTCGTCGCTCTTGCTTCCTGCGGATTTGTCCAGGCGGCTGAGCAATACATGGCGGATTCGCCTGACGGTATGTCGAGAATCATCCAGGGCGTCATCACCGGAATTGGTTTCATCGGCGGCGGCGCCATTCTCAAGCAGGGCGCCATGGTTAAAGGAACGGCGACGGCGGCGAGTCTGTGGGCCACAGGCGCTATAGGCGCCTCGGTTGGTCTCGGCAGCTACGACGTTGCGGTTGCGATCGCGATTTTCACTTTTGTGACGCTCAGGGCGATAACGCCGCTCGAAAATAACGTGCCGGTCGACGATGATTCGCGCGCGAACAAAGATTCCCGCGTGAACAAAGATCCGAGCTCATAGAATTTACAGCTGCGTCGCGGTTTCGCTCACGCAGAAGCGCAGGCGCGATGGCGACTGGGGAACTGCGTCGGCTGTGCGAGGAACATCGACGACGTCTCGGGGTTCTATCGCCTGACGAAACGAATCATGGAGTTTCAGTTGGACGCAGCCTGGGAGCGGCTTCAGAACATTTGGCAGGGGTTCGGCGCATTGCTGCCGAACCTTGCCTTCGGACTCTTGGTCTATTTCGTCGTTTACCTGTTCGCCCTGGGCGTCGGACGCGGCGTCGCAAGGGTCGCGACACGTTCGGGACAGCCTCGGCACATCGTCAAGATTTTTTCCAGGCTGGGGCGCGGCGCCGTTAACCTGATCGGCGCCATCATCGCCCTGTCCGTTGTCCTTCCTTCGCTCGACGCCGCTTCCGTGTTCGGCGCGCTTGGAATCGGCAGCGTCGCCGTCGGCTTCGCGGCGAAGGACATTTTTCAGAACCTTCTGGCCGGCATACTCTTGCTAGTCACGCGGCCATTCCATATCGGCGATCAGATCGTCAGCGGCCCGCATGAGGGAACCGTCGAAGATATTCAAATCCGCGCGACCCTGCTGCGCACCTATGACAATCGCCGCGTCGTGATTCCCAATAGCGAGCTCTATACGAACCGCGTCGTGGTCAATACCGCCTATGAGGCGCGCCGCATTCATCTCATGATCACGATCGGCGCAAGCGACGAAGTCGACAAGGCGGGCGCAGTCATCCTTTCCAGTATCGCGAAAGTCGACCGCGTGCTGCCGGAGCCGAAGCCCGCCGTTCTCTTCCAAGGTCTTGGAGATTTCGGCGTCAATCTGGAGGTCCGCTACTGGATCCAGCCGACGATCATGCGCGAGGTCGTCGAATCGACCGACGAAGTCTATCGCGCCATTGCGCCGGCTTTGACGGCGGCCGGCGTCGACATGCCGTTCCCGACCTATCAGGTCCTCTTCCACGATCAGACTGAGGAAACAGACGGGGAGCGCGGACGTCAGCGCGAAGGTTGGCCGCCTCCCAAAGAGGCTCCCGCGCCAGGCGAGCAGAGACGCGAGCAGGCGCCTACGCCCGCCAGAGCTGGCGGCTTGTTTCACAGCGGCTAGGCGCGTCCTGCGCCGGCGGCTTTGGTTTTCAATGAGCCCCTGTGGAGAGCGGAATGGATCACTCGCAGCAAACGCAACAGGTCGCGCAGACGAGACTGCTGGCGATCGTCGCCTTCTTGCTCGGCGCCTTTGCGTTGAGACATACCTACCCCGTGACGATGCCGCTCGCGGCGGCCTTTGTCGTGATCGCGGCTGTCTGGCCGGTCAAACCATGGCTGCAGCGCTATATGCCGGAGACGCTCAGCAACATCGGCACGATTCTGGCGCTGCTCGCCGTGCTGGCGGCTTTCGCCGGCGCCATTTCCTTTTCGGTCGCTCAGATCGGGCAGGCTTTTGGCGAAAATTCTGAAAAGCTGCAGCAGCTCTACGAAAGGGTCTCCGCTTGGGTGCAGAGCTGGGGCGGCTCGATCGGCGGAGTCGGCGGCTACGGCCGGATGATTGACTTCGCACAACAGGCGCTCACGAGCGTCTACAACATCATTGCCTATATCGGCGTCATTGGCGTGCTTGTCGCCTTCGGTCTCCCTGAAGTTGCGAATCTGCGTGAGAAGATTGGACAGCAACTTGGCGGGCGTGAAAGACGCGAGCTCGTCGACGCGGTCGACTCGACCGCCGTGAAGATCCGCCAATATTTTTGGGTGTTCACCCTGACGAGCATAATCACCGGCGTGGCGACCCTGGTCTGGTCGCTGGTTCTCGGCCTGGATCTGGCGATGGTCTGGGCGCTGCTGAACTTCCTGCTCAATTACGTTCCGGTGATCGGCAATATCATCGGCATTCTGCCGCCGACGCTTTATGCGATCATGCAATACGATGGCTGGACAATGCCGGCGATCGCCTTCCTGGGCTTTACGGCGATTCAGATCGTGATCAGCAATGTCATCACCCCTATGCTTGAGGGCCAGCGACTGTCGCTGACGCCGCTGGCGGTTATTGTGTCACTCCTTGTCTGGACCTGGATCTGGGGAATCGCCGGCGCCTTTATCGCCGTTCCGCTGACATCGGCGCTGATCATCCTCTGTCAACATTTTCCGAGCGTCCGCTGGATTGCGACGCTGCTCTCCGACGATCAGCCGGAGAGCGCCGCCTCGCCGGAGGAATCCGAGATGGCCGCTCGCCGCTCCGCCTGATGACGCAGTCAAGGCGCGGCTGATCCGCCCTCGGCCTTGGAGGCGTCCTCAGGCGATGAGGCAGGCGTTGCTCTGCAGGTGGCCGAGCACGCGATCGACGTGCTCGGCGGCGCAGAGCGCGATGTCCGCCGGCTCCACCACTGCCTGGCCGGCGCGCTGAAAGGTCACCCGGCCTTCATCCGCCGCGGCGATCGTCGCGGCGATCAGGGCGTCGCGGTCATTGCCGCCGTCGAGCAGCGGCGTCACCACCTGGGCGACGATATCGAGGCGAATCGGCTCGTGGCGCAGATTGGCCGAGTGCAGGACGCCCGCGGCCGCGTCGGCGCGCAGCATGGGGCAGGAGACCGGCTTCGCGGAGAGCGCGCGCGCCATGCGGAAGGGCTCGGTCGAGGCGGTCAACAGGCCGACCAGAAGCATACGCAGGAGTGCGTCGGCGATCCTGTGGCGCCCTCCATCATCGACGGCGATTCCCCGTACGGCCATCGCCGCGACGAGATCGTCGATCGAACTCGAATCCGGCAGACGGGCGACAAGCGCTTCGATGGCTCTTCGGACGTCGACGTCCGCGGTCGAGAACCAAGCGCGGGACCCGTCGGCGAAAATGGCTTTTCCGTCCTCTTCGCGCGAAAAGTCAAAATCCGCACGGGCCGTGAAATGCAGTCCCACAACCGCGTCCGGCATAACTCGCCGAACGCATTTGTTTTCCCGCTCCTTATGGATGAGCAGCGTCTGGCGGAAGGTTCGGCCGGTGAAGATGTCCATATGCTGTTCGAGCGAGACCTGATTGTCGCCAGCGAGCGCGCGCAGCAGAGGCGCCGCGGCCGGATTCATGTTCTCGGGCATCATCGCGGAAAGAGCCGCCTCGCCAAGATAGGCGAGTCCGCGTCCCCCAGCGCTCGCCATGAACTCCGAGAAACTGCACGGCTCGTTACAGTCTTCGAGAAATTCGTGGCCTATATAGGAGTCGTCAGCGACGCGCAAATTGGCGGCTTCAGCGCGGAAAATTCGCCCCCAAGTCGTCTCCGCCGGCGTGTTCTGCTCGAGGAAGGACAGCATTTCGCGGGCGCGGGCCACGCGCTCGCGCAGCGACCCATGCGGACCGACATGCAGCGCCAGCGCGTCGCGTAGAGTCTGTCGCAGCCGCCAACCGGGCAGAACATTGTAGCTGATGAAGGCGACCCCGTGCGGCGCGAGATTTTCGCGCGCGATCCGCAGAATGGCGTCGCGCACCTGCTCGGGCACCCAGCTGTAGACGCCATGGCATATAATATAGTCGAACCCCCCGTCCTTGGATCGAAGGTCGGTCAGACTCTGACGGCGCAGATTGATGTTGGAGAGGCCAAGGGCGGCGACTCGCTGCTGGCCTTCCTCGATCTGCCGCTGCGACAGGTCGACGCCCAAAAAATAGGCGTCGGGGTGGCGGGCCGCGAGCGGAATGAGATTGCCGCCGGCCGCGCAGCCGAGTTCCAAAACGCGGGCGCGCGAAAGGTCGGCCCCCTGCAGTTTGAAGATGCGGGCGATTGCGCCCAGCCGCGCCGGATGCGTCTGCGGAAAGGGATGCGAGACATAAGGAAGATCGTCATAGGAGGCGGCGTTGCGCGCAATCGCGGCCTGCACGGCCGTCCCGAAGTGAGTCGTCATAAGCAAGATTCCAGAGCCTATAGGAGATTCATTCTCCACTTGGCCCGGCCAATTTGCAATGTCGCGAGAATCGCGTCGCGCTCATCGGTCGAGAATCGGTTGTTAACCGTCTTCAAACGCAAGAGTCGCTCGTTAACGATATTCGAAGAAGGCAAGCCGCCCGTCAGGAGTCGACCTACGTAGTTCTACTACGCCACATTCATGGTGCGGCGGCTTCAGCCGTTCACTTCAATGATTTGCGATTAGCTGGCAAGTTCGTTGCGCTTTTCTGCGCGCCTCCCGCACTGTCTCCAATTTATCACAGCTGCCCGAAATGTGGTCAAAGCGCGCGCCAAACAGGGCGTTCTTCGTTGACTGTGCATGGCTGGATAAATTTTATTCGTCGGGACCACTTCTCCGCGGCTCGGCAAAAATCGCGGTTCGGTGCTCTTCGCAGTCCAAGGAATGGGAACTGACCTATGACCAAACTGTCTCATAAACTCATCAACCCCAAAAATGGTTCCATCGCACTTCGCCGCGCTCTGATGGGCGGCTCCGCCGCCGTGGCGATGGGCGTCGCCTTTGCCCCGACTTCGGCGAGCGCGTTTGAATGCGTGAATTCGATTTTCGGAGCCGGTCCGATTTTCACCGGCACCGATGGCGGTGCCGCCGATAATACCGCCTGCGGCGTGGACGCGACGGCGACTGGCGCGAAGAGCAGCACTGCGGTCGGCAACGACACCAAGGCGACGGGCTCTGGCTCCTTGGCGATTGGCGGAGACACCGACGGCAACGGCATCGGCACCTCGGCGACCAAGGCGAACTCCACCGCGGTCGGCGGCGACGCCTTCGCGGACGGCGTCGGCAGCACGGCGGTCGGCGGAGACAATGGGAAGAACGGCGCTTCTGGTGCGACCGCGACGGGCGCAGGCTCGTCCGCGTTCGGTTCTGACGCCGAAGCTCTCGCTGACGGCGCTACCGCGATCGGCGCCGCCACTAAGGCGACCGGCAAGAACTCGACGGCGGTCGGCGTAGGCGCCCTCGCGACCGGCACGAATTCGACCGCGCTCGGCAATGCTGCGACGTCCAAGGGAAACAACTCGATCGCCATCGGCTCTGACGCGGGCGGCGCGACAGCGAACGGCGACTTTTCGACCGCTATTGGTCAGAACGTGCAGGCGAACAAGACGGAGTCGCTCGGCATCGGCGCCAACATCAACGTCAATGGCGCGTTCTCGTCCGCAGTGGGCAACAATAACACCGTCGGGGGTGACACTTCTCAAGCCTTCGGCACCTCTAACAGCGTCGCCGGCACCAACGGCACGGCGCTTGGTTCGTTTAACAATTCGAAGGGCAACAACGACACGACGGTCGGCGTCGGCAACGTCGCGAACGGCGGCGGCGCTGGCGCTTTCGCTGGCGGCAATGGCAGCCAGGCCACCGGATCTGGCGCTGTGGCGATCGGCCTTCAGCAGACTGCAACCGGCGCAGGCGCTGTCGCGATCGGCGATCCGAACGTGGCGATCGGCGACGGCGCCGTGGCGGTCGGCAAAGACAACACGGCGACGGGGAATGGCGCTGTTGCGACCGGCCTGACCAATAAAGCTCTTGCGAACGGCTCGGTGGCTTCCGGCGCCAACAACACCGCCAACAGCACGGGCTCGGTTGCGCTCGGCGCCGGCAACAGCGCGACTGGCAACGGTTCGATTGCGCAAGGCCAGGGCATCACCACGAACGGCCTCGGCGCCGTCGGCATGGGTTTCGTCTTCAACGTAAACGGCACGGGCGCGGTAGGCCTCGGCAACACGCTCGGCGCCACCGGCACCGGCGCGGTGTCGATTGGCAATCTGACGACCGCCAATGGTCAGGGAGCGGTCGCGCTCGGCAATGGCAGCAACGCCACTGCCAACTCGACGGTTGCGATCGGCGACGGCGCGAGCGCGAGCAAGGTTGGAGGGACGGCGATCGGCTTAGGGGCTAAGTCCACCAGCAAGAACTCGATCGCCATCGGCACGGGCGCTGACGCTGGACTGGTTGGCAACGACGCGATTGCGATCGGCACTGGAGCCAAGGCGACAGACTCGGTTGCGATCGGCAAGGCCGCTCTGGCGTCCGGCAGTGGCACGGCGGTCGGCGATGGCGCGGTTGCGACAGGTCTGTTCTCCTCTGCCTATGGCCTTAACGCCACTGCTGCGGGCAGCGTCGGGTCGACGGCTGTGGGCGCTGGCGCTACCTCCAACGGAAGCGTCGGATCGGCGTCCCTCGGTAATCTCGCGAATACCGACAACAGCGCCGGTTCTGTGGCGGTGGGCCTTGGAGCTAATTCCGCTGGAACGGCCGGCTCGACCGCGCTCGGCGCGGGCGCGAACAACAATGGCTTCAATGGCTCGACGGCTCTGGGTCTTGGCGCGACCAACAACGCCAACAACCAGATCATGCTCGGCACGGCGGCCACCACCTACCAAGCGCCTGGCATCACGTCTGCCGCGAGCCTGGCCTCGCAGGTCGGCGTGACCAAGTTCACCACGACGGACGCCCAGGGTCATCTCGCGACTTCGGCCTTCGGTCCGCAGGACATTGCCGGTCTCCAGGCCGGCGTGTTGGGCCTGTCGCAGAGCGTGTATGACCTCGGCAGAGGGGTGCAACGCGGTTACGAGGGCACGGCTGTCGCCGTCGCGCTCGGCGGCGCCAGCTACCTGCCGGACCACAAATGGTTCTCGGTCACCGGCAACTTCGGCACCTTCCGCGGTCAGTACGGCCTTGCCGCTCAGGCGCAAATGCGCGTGAACGACTGGATGGTGGTCAACGCCGGCATCGGCGCGGGTCTGAAATACGGCGGCGTCGCCGGTCGCGCCGGCGTGACCCTGGCCTGGTGATCATGATCGTGAAGATCAAGCACATAATGCTCGCGGCCCTTGTGGCCGCGAGTTTTTTTCCGACGATGGCTTCGGCGCAATCGCCTAAGCCGGCGCCTAAGCCTGGGCCCTCAAGGCCGGCGCAGGCGCCCAGGCCCGCCGAGATCGACAAGAACGGAGTTCTGATTCTCGTCCGCTCGACTCTGCTCGCGCTCGACCAGGCCAACAAAACCGGCAATTATACGGTGCTGCGCGATCTCAGCGCGCCCGGCTTTCAGACCAATACGGCCGCCCGCCTCGGCGAGATCTTTGCGTCCCAACGCAAAGACAATCTCGACCTCTCGGGGGTCGCCGTGCTGGAGCCGCAGCTCAGCATGCTGCCGCAGATCGAATCGAACGGCATGATGCACATGGCGGGGTTTTTCCCCTCCGTGCCGACGCAGATCCGCTTCGAACTGCTCTATGCGCCGGTCCAGGGCCAGTGGAAGCTGTTCGGCCTCTCGGTTTCGCTGGGATCGTCGGCGCCGGTGGCGCCGAGCGACGCGCCAGCCCCGAGCGCCGCGGCACAGCCAAAAGGCGGGACGGGACTTCGCTCCTCCGGGCAAAAGCCATGACGGCGTTTTCAAAGGATGCCGGCAAAGCGCCGGGACGGTTCGCCGCCCCGGCTCTTTTAGTTCAGTTCGGCCAGCACTTGCGGCCGTAAGGGCCGAGATGGAAACCGGGCGGGCAGGGCCGTCCAAAGCGGTAGCCGCCCCATTGTCCGCCCCAGCGGCAGCCGCCATAGGGGCCGCGATGACCATAGGGGCCGCATCCGCCATAAACCTGCACGATCGGCGCGCCCGCCGCCTCACTCGGCGCCAGCGGCATGGCCGCGTGGGCCGGCGCGGCCAAAGCGGCCACGAAAACCAGCGCGAGACCCGTCCTCAATTTCATCTCCAATCTCCTCCTTAAGCCGGTCCAAACGCGGCTTGCGCCGCGTACGAGAATATCTGCGCGCAAACCGAAACTTGGCAATTGTAATTTGCGATTTAGGTTAGTGCCGACACGGCTATGTTCATACAATGTTCTTGCGCTGAGATCGCGCGCCAGCTAAGCTGTTGACGATTGCCGAAAGGAATTTCTCGGGAGCGCACGATGGCGGTGAGGGTGGCGACGGTCGCGTTCGAAGGCGTCGAGGCCCGTCCTGTCGACGTCCAAGTGCAGATTTCGAGCGGCGCGGTCGTCTTCAACGTCGTGGGCCTCGCCGACAAGGCCGTCGCCGAGTCGCGCGAGCGGGTGCGCGCGGCGCTGATCGCTTCCGGACTGGCGCTGCCGGCGAAAAGAATCACCGTCAATCTCGCCCCCGCCGACATGCCCAAAGAGGGCAGCCACTATGACGTGCCGATCGCGCTCGGCGTGATGGCCGCCATTGGAGCCATTCCCTCCGACGCGCTCGAAGGATTCGTCGTGCTTGGCGAACTTGCGCTCGACGGAACGCTGACGCCGACGGCGGGCGTCCTGCCGGCGGCGGTGGCCGCCAACGCCCGGGGCTTGGGACTGATCTGTCCGAGCGAATGCGGGCCGGAAGCGGCCTGGGCGTCGAGCGATATGGAGGTGATCGCGCCGCGCTCGCTCATCCAGCTGGTCAATCACGTCAAGGGCGCGCAGGTTCTGGCCCGGCCTCAGCCGGCGGTGCGCAGGGTCGCCGCCGATCAGCCCGACCTTTCCGACATCAAGGGACAGGAGAGCGCCAAGCGCGCGCTCGAAATCGCCGCCGCCGGCGGCCACAACCTTCTGATGAGCGGCCCTCCGGGCGCGGGAAAATCGATGCTCGCGGCGCGGCTGCCGTCGATCCTGCCGCCTTTGACCCCGCGCGAATTGCTGGAAGTCTCAATGGTGCATTCGGTGGCGGGGCAGATCGCCGGAGGCGAACTGACCGACCGGCGGCCATTTCGCGCACCCCACCACTCCGCCTCGATGCCGGCGCTGGTCGGCGGCGGCTCCCATGCAAAGCCTGGCGAGATTTCGCTCGCCCACAACGGGGTGCTTTTTCTGGACGAATTGCCGGAATTTCAACCGCAAGTTCTGGACAGCCTGCGCCAGCCGCTCGAGACGGGCGAGGTGGCGGTGTCGCGCGCCAATCATCGCGCCGTCTACCCAGCGCGTTTTCAGCTTGTCGCGGCGATGAATCCATGCCGTTGCGGTCATGCGATGGATCCGGGCTACGCCTGCAAGCGCCAACCCAACGAACGCTGCGTCGCGCAATATCAGGCGCGGCTTTCGGGGCCGCTGCTCGACCGTTTCGATGTGCAGATCGAGGTGCCGGCGGTGACCGCCGCCGATCTCGTATTGCCGCCGCCGAGCGAAGGTTCGCGGCAGGTCGCGGCGCGCGTCGCGCGGGCCCGAGAGATTCAGCGCGCCCGTTACGACGCTCTCTCCCTGCCAAGGGTCGCCGCCAACGCCGCCGCGCCGGCGGCGGTGATCGAGCGCGTGGCGCGTCTCGACGCCGCCGGCACAGCGCTGATTCGGGACGCCTCCGAGCGCTTCGGCCTCACGGCGCGCGGGTTTCACAGGGTCTTGAAGCTCGCGCGCACGATCGCCGATCTCGACGGCGCTGAAACCGTCGGCCGACCGCATCTCGCGGAAGCGCTTTCCTATCGCGCGGGACTTGCGTTCGGGCGCCTTGCGGCCTGATATGGGCGCATGTCCTTAAACCATATTGTGATTTTGGTCGCGGCGCAGCTCGTCATTCTGTTGCTGGCGGCGTCCATTTACATTGCCCTGCGCGGGCGTGGCCGCGAAAAGGTCGAGGCCGAGCTCGAATCGCTGCGCGACGAAATTTGGGAGCTGCGCGCCGCCGCGGCGGCTCGCGACAGAGCGGAAGCCGCCAGTCTCGCCAAGTCGCGCTTTCTCGCAGCGGTCAGCCACGAATTCCGCACGCCGCTCAATGGCGTCATGGGGTTGGCGCAGCTTCTCGCAATGACCAAGCTCACCGCCGAACAGGCGAGCTATGTCGAAGCGATCGGCGATTCGAGCCGTTCGCTCTCGCAGCTGATCGACGACATTCTGGATTTCTCCAAAATTGAAGCCGGCAAGTTCGAGCTACGCCACGAAGCCTTCGCGCTCGCGCCGTTCGTCGAAAGCGTGGTCGAGTTGCTGGCGCCGCGCGCGATGGCGAAAGGGCTCGAGCTTGCCAGCGTCATCTCGCCTGATACGCCGCGCGAGATCGTCGGCGATCCGGCGCGACTTCGGCAGGTGCTCGTCAACCTCATCGGCAACGCCGTGAAGTTCACCGAGCGGGGCGGGGTTGGCGTGCGCGTCGCGCGAGAGGGCGCGCGGCTGCGCTTCGAGGTGCGCGACTCCGGGCCGGGCGTGCCCGAGGCGGCGCGCGAGGCGATCTTCGAGGAATTCGAGCAGGCCGATCCTTCCGAGAACCACCCGCAGGCCGGCACGGGGCTCGGCCTCGCCATTTCTCGCCGTCTCGTCGCCAGGATGGGCGGCGCGCTGGCGCTCGTCAATTCAACGGACAAGGGCGCCGTTTTCGCCTTCACGCTTCCTGCGCCGCCGTTCAGCGAAGACAGGGCTGCAACGCCGCTTTTCGGACTTAAGACGCTGGTTGTCGCGCACAGCATCTTTGAAGCGCCCTATCTCGCCGAGAGCTTGCGGTTCGCCGGCGCCGAAGCGGAGATCGTCGCGGCCGAGGATGCGCCGTCCG
The DNA here is from genome assembly GCA_022843525.1 of Methylocystis sp. Taxonomy (GTDB): domain Bacteria; phylum Pseudomonadota; class Alphaproteobacteria; order Rhizobiales; family Beijerinckiaceae; genus Methylocystis. The sequence goes on from JALHNR010000014.1 coordinate 25,036, forward strand.
CGCTGCAAAGGCGGCGCGAGAAACCCTTCGACGCCGTCATCGTCGACTGCGCGTTGGGCCCGCACATGACCGCGCAGTTGGCGAAAGTCGCTCGCGACGCGCAGGCGGGACGACTGTTTCTGCTCTTCTCGCCAATCGAACGGCGCGCCTTCGGCGAGGACGCTCTGTGCGACTTCGACGGCTGGCTGGTGAAGCCGGTGCGGATCGCCTCGCTGATCGCCCGTCTGTCGCCAGAGCGCGCCAAGGCGCCGGCGCCAGAGGACGACTCGCCGCCGCAGGCGCTCGCCGGGGTGAACGCGCTCATCGCCGAAGACAATGAGATCAACGCGCT
>JALHNR010000015.1 GCA_022843525.1 Methylocystis sp.
TCGGACTCAAATTCACATCTCGATTATCCAGGGCGATGCGTCGATGGATGCCTCCGATCTCTGGAGAGCCTTAGCGGCGATTGAGCCAAGCGAGCGTTCGTTCGACCAACGCCGTGCGCGAGGATGAATTCCAAGGTATCGATTTCGGAGGACCGCAAGCCTCGCTCGCGCTATTGCGGAAGCGAGCGGTGTGGCGCCCCCTTAGCATCGACAGTCACGCGGGAAAGGCAATCCGTTCTCAGCCGCGACGTTCACTCACACGCGCCAATCACGTCACCCTTTTATAGCGGGCGTTGCTTGCTATTACCGCACCGAGCGGCTTGCGTGTCGCAGCTTTCGTTGACAACGAAGGAAATTGGTGGATCATCGCGCCTGCGAGGGTGGCGATCCCTCTTTCAGGCGGTATGCCCAAGCATCGCGGACGGCTCTTCAAAGCCGAGGATTCCGGATGCCGTCTTTATATCGACGTCTGTCTATGGACTTGACCGCTCGGCTCTACATTTGGCGGCGCGCCCCGGAGCGTCTGTTGTCGCGCCAGCAAAGCTGCGCGCGCAGCACGCGGCGGCTTTCTCATTGCGCCTCGCCTTGAACGCAGGCCGGCGGGCGCTTCGAATCCATCCAAAATCAAAAGGAGAAAGCCCTTGGCTTCCGCGATCATTCGCATTGTTCTCTTAACGAGCGCCCTGGCGCTTGCAATAGGCGCGCCGCAGCTGCGCGCCGAACCTGCGACGCCCATCAAGGGGACCGCCTATGTGACCTCGTGGTTCGGCGGCGTCGTTTCCGTTATAGATCTCGCATCAGGCGCACTGAAGAAGAAAATCCCAGTCGGCATCCACAATCATAACGTCACGCTGCGTCCCGATCAGAAACAAGCTTGGGTCACGAACAACAACGCGGGAACCCTATCCATCATCGATACGCAAGCAAATAGCGTGATCAAGTCGCTGCCAACAGGAAAGGGTCCGCGACACATCTTTTTCAGCGCCGATGGCAAGGAAGCATACGTTACGAACGAGTTCGACGACCGGGTGGAAATTTTTGACGCGCAGGCGGGTGCATCGCTTGGCGTCGTCAAGGCGGGCTCGATGCCGCATTTCGCGCTCGCTTCAGGCGACAGGCTTTTCGTCTCGAATTTCGGCGGCGGCGACGTGACGGTGCTCTCACGCGCAAAACGCCAGGCGCTCGCGACGATCGCTGTCGGAACGGGGCCGCTGGGCCAAGGCGCGACCAAGGACGGCAAGCGCGTCTATGTCGCCTGTCACAACGCCAATCACGTCGCCGTAATCGACGCCGAAAGCCTTCGGCGGATAGCGGATGTCGAGACCGATGCGGGCCCGGTGCAAGTCACGGTCGCACCAAATCAGACCTTCGCTTATGTCGCTAATGACGGGGCGGGCACGGTGCAGAAAATCGACCTTGCCGTGAACAAAGTCGTCAAAACGATCTCCATAGCGCCGGACGCGGGCAGTCACGGCGTCGGCTTCGCCGGCGACGGTCGCTGGCTCCTCATCACCAATACGGGAGCCAACAGCCTCTCGATCTTCGACACGCAGACGGATGAGATTGTGAAGACAATCTCCGTTCCGACAGCGCCTGAAGGCGTTGCGGTCCGGCGTTGAAAAGCATCTTTGTTGCGAAACGGGGGAGACGCTCGCAATTCGATGGCGCCAGACTGCCCGAATCAGTCTTGTTCTCTTTAGCTATAACGGCGCTTCGAAATTCCACGGACTATCGTCCGTGCCGCGGGCGTCGTTTAGCAGCTTTCCCTGCCCGCAGCGGATCAGAGACTTAGTTGCGCCGCAAAAAATCCCAGCCGTTCATGAGGATGGCATTTCCCTCAAGTGTTGCTACATTTGGCTGCGGTACGCGTTTGTCCCGCACCCGCGTTAATTTCGCCTGAGCCGTGATGGAAATTATGCAACGATCTAATGCAGAGTGGCTGACGGCGCTTCAGGAGGGCGGTCGAGACCAACAGTTAGCGCTTGCGGACCTTCGAGCGCGACTGCTTGCGGCAATTCGGGCCTATTTGGCGAAAGGCTACGCCACGCAAGAATCAACGCGTTCAGATGAAGCGCAGCACCTTGCTGAAGACTGCGCACAAGAGGCCATTCTCATTATACAATCAAAACTTGGAGACTTTCGCGGCGAAAGCCGCTTTATGACTTGGGCTTATTCAATCGCAATCAGAGTCGTGCTCGGAGAGCTGCGCCGCCGTCGCTGGCGAGAAGCTACGATCGAGCGCGCTCAGCTTGGACAGACTTTGCCGGCTTGGCCGATTCAAGAACCGGGGCCGGAGCGCAGTCTACAGCAGCGCGAAGCGTGGACTCTACTGGCGCGACTTATCGGCGCCAAGCTTACTCCCTTGCAACGGACTGCACTTGTCGCTCACGCTTTTCAGGGAATGCCCTTGGACGAGGTCGCCGAATGGTTGGGTTCTAATCGGAATAGTCTTTACAAACTCATCCACGATGCGCGTAAACGGCTTAAGCAGGCTTTGCTCGAAGAAGGCGTGACGCACAAAGATCTTATTGCCGTGTTTGACGAGCCAAAATCGGGAACCCATCTCCATTCGGAGGGTAAGACTTCCTCCGTTCAACGCATCTTATAATCAGTCGTGCCGGAACCCGACATGAAACACAAAGACTTTACCCGCCTCATTGACACCGTCTTCGCCGCTAAGAGCGGAGAGGAGATGCTGTGCACGGAATATTTTGATGAACTTCCACGTTACGTCGATATTGAGGCATCCGGTCAGGACGCCGGAGCCTTATTGCCCGAGGTTAAACACCATATGCATCAGTGCCCCGAGTGCGAAGAGGTTTATCTCGCCCTTCTGAGACTCGTGAACGCAGAAAAAACTTTTCCTTCGAGGTAAGACCTCAGAATTCCGTCGCATCTAAGTCGTATCGGATCGAACTGGTTGGCGCGCGCGATCGAATCGATCGCCGGCATTGTCCCCGGTTCTCCGCTCGAAGGAGTGTGATGCGATGCTAAGAACCTGGGCGCAGTTGGGGATTTCACGTTCGTTCGCGTTTTTGCTCATGTGGCCAGGCGCACTTCTCGCCGCTAGCGCAGCCTCTGCCGCCGACCAACATTTGATCACGCTCAAAGCAAGCGCAATGCCGTCGGGTCAGCTGGCCTATGAGATGGTCAGTCACAAGGTCAAATCCTCCACAGGAAAGGAAAGCGACCTTATGGAGCGGTATGCGAGCGGTCCTACCATCCCTGGTCCCACGCTCGTCATGAAAGAGGGGGACGTCGCTGAGGTGACTCTTCAACATGGGATCGCCGACTCGGCTTTGCCGGTCAGCATCCATGTCCACGGCGTGCACTTCAAGATCGACAGCGATGGCACCATGAAGGTTTTGAATGGCGTCGCCGACGAAGCTGCGTTCCCAGACAAACCTTACACATACAAATGGACGGCCGCGCCTGGAACGGCAGGCACGTGGGCCTATCACGATCATGCATTCGGCAATCCGATGCTCGGAGCCGAGGACAAGGGGCTGTTCGGTACGCTCATCATCAATCCGGCGAGCGGGAAGGTTCCTGCGCTCATCGATGGCAAGATCGTCGACGTTGATCTTGCCGATGTGAAACGCGAATTCATTATTTGGATGCATGAAACGACCTTTTGGGGCCAGGAGCTCAATCATATCATCGAGGGCGGCAAGGAGATTCCGTTATGGACTAATCCGACCGTCGGTGCGCGCCTGGGCGAAAAGGTTCGCTTCCACGTCATGGGGCTTGGCACCGCGTTCCATACTTTCCATCTCCATGCGCATCGCTGGATCGAGCCCGGAGCAACCGCCGCCGTTGACACCGTCAACATTGGTCCAATCAGCCGCACCTCGTTCATCGTGAAGGCCGGCGAGGGTGTTGGCCCCGGCGACTGGCACTACCACTGTCACGTTATCCAACACATGCAGTCTGGGATGATGGGTGATTTCCGCGTCATCGAATGATCAATGACGAACGGGGGAGTTAAAGGCATGAACCACGCAACAATCATGAACCGCGTATCCTTTCTGACGTTGGCCGTGGCGACGACCTCGCTCGCTGCGTCGCTGTCGGCGCAGGCGAAAGACGCCGTGAAATCTGACGACGTTATCATCAGCCGCCCCGGCGTCCTACCGTCGGCCGTGCTGGAGATGACCGACGAGCCCGGCAAATGGTTCAAGGATCCCAAGAGCGGCGGCTCGCTCGTTGTGGTGAAGCCTGGCGAGGCGGTGCTCATCAAGATGACGGACACCAATACGGATCACACCATCACCAGTCTTGCCTGGCAGCCGGGCGCGGACAAATTCCCGGTCGATCAGGAGAAGCCGTCGAACGCCAGCGTCACGCAGACCTTCGACAAACCGGGGCTCTATGTCTTCACCTGCAAGGTTCATCCCTACATGTTCGGCGCCGTTGTCGTCGACGATCCGAAGACGGAAGGGCTGGACATCGGCGGCGAATTGCAGCTCGTGACCGGCGCCAAAGTTCCGACGACAAGCGACATCGCCAAGAAGCTGCTGCGCACCTTCTTCGTCGCCACGACGCCGGCGCTATGGCGCGACTATCGGCAGCCGAAGTGGGAGGTGAAGCTTCCCGATCTCGGACTCAATCTCGGCGGCGCGCAGATCAATCTGAGCGCGCTCAGCCTCTCGGCGCCGAACACGCTGCTGACGCCCCAGACGCCCGGCGTCGGCGAGGTCTGGGTCAACACGCAGTTTGAAGGCGTGAGCGGCAAGACGAAGTTCGGAACGGCGACGCAAATCGACGCGACGGACTGGACGCTCAAGAAAAAAGTCAAGGGCGTCGAGCAGAATATGAACAATCCCCACAATATGTGGCCCGATCCGACATATAAATACATTTATCAGACGGAATGGTTCGACAAGCGGCTGACCACCTTTGACCGCGAGAGCGGCAAAGTTCTTAACACACAGGTCGTTGGACAAAATCCGTCTCATGTGATGACGAGCCCGATAACCGGCATGCTCTATGTCGCCATCAATGGCGAGGACCGCGTGGCGAAACTGTCGCCTGGCGAATTCCCTTCGGCGATGGGCAACATTAATGTCGGCTCGCATTCCGGCCCGCACGGCCATCACCTCACCGACGACGGCAAATATATGATGACGCCGAACGCGCTGGCGGGAAGCGTTACCGTCGTTGATCTCGCGACCGAGAAAGCGACGGAAATTCCGACCGGCGGCGTTATCCCGATCGCGATCTGGAGCGACATGAACCATAAGGGCTATGCCGCCAATCTGCTCGGCACGCCCCCCGCCATGCTCTCCTCATTGACGGTGATCGACATTGACAACAAGAAGAAGGTCAAGGACATCGACCTCGCTGCCGATTACGATCCGATCAGCGGCGCGCACAAGGGCGAAGCTTATGGCCTGCTTCCGATCCAGACCCCGGTGAGCCCTGACGGCAAATACGTCGTTACGGCGAACACGTTGAGCGCCACGGTCACGATCGTCGATGTGAAGACGGACAAGGTGGTGAAAAGCCTGCCCTGCGAAGCAGGCTGCCACGGCGTCAACTTCGGACACAAGAAGGGAGGCGGCTATTACGCCTATGTGGCGAGCAAATTCGCCAATGACTTGATCGTTATCGACATGGATAAGCTCGAAGTTGTAGGCCGCATTCTGCTCGCGGATTCTAAGGACGGTCAGATCAACGCGCATAACGGCATGGGTGGACAGGGCGTGTTGCCCTTGCCGATCGTCGAGCGGGGCATGCTTGCGCCCACGCTAAAACTCGCGGGAACAGGCAAGTTGAGCGCCGAAGTCGAGGGATGGCTCAAGCTTCTAACCAAGGAGCAACGCGGCAACTGAACCATTGCAATTCAGCTCCGATGGATAGCCCCGAGCAGGGCTTCCATCGGGGTGATCAGTTGTTACCGCAACAGACGCAGCACTCGCCGAATAATGTTAGGAGAAACGCGAATGATCGAGCGTCAAGCCAACAAGACAGAACATCTGGTTTCGGCCCATGCAGATCGATTTCGTGACGGCCCGAGTCGTTTAATGGGTTTGGACAACAACTTTAGCGGAGTCCGAAGGTCGAAGCGTACCCAGGCTGAAGCTGAAGCGGCTGTGCGGGTTCTTATCGAATGGGCAGGCGACGATCCGAACCGCGAAGGTTTGATCGATACGCCTGAGCGGGTGGCGCGTTCTTATCGCGAATTGTTCGCTGGCTACGCCGCCGATCCTCGCGAATATCTCAAGCGCACGTTCGAAGAAGTGGGCGGTTATGACGAGCTGGTCGTATTGAAGAACATCCGCGTCGTTACTTTTTGCGAACATCACATGCTGCCGGTGATCGGACGCGCGCATGTCGGTTACCTGCCGACAAACCGGGTCGTGGGAATCTCCAAACTGGCGCGGGTCGTGCACGGATTCGCGCGTCGATTACAGATTCAGGAGAAGCTAACCGCTGAGATCGCCGAAGCCATCCAGGAAATTCTCGAGCCGCAAGGAGTAGGAGTGGTCGTCGAGGCCGAACACAGTTGCATGACCTTGCGTGGCGTGAACACGCTCGGATCCACATTGACCACTAGCCGGTTACTCGGCGTAATCCGCGACGACGCCCGCTCACGAGAGGAATTCCTCGGCATGGTGCGCCGAGCCTAGAATTTGGACCAGCGGCTGACGAAAGAAGCATTGGGAGCGGAACGCCATGGAAGATGGCATTCTCTAAGTTCTCCCGCTTGTAATTTTGCCTCGACCCGAGGGACCGGCTCTAGATGGAGACCGTTGCACGAGCGTTGTCGCCGATAATAGCTCGAGCCTTGAATCTGGAAGACGGGGGGTTTCCAAATCTGGAGATCCGCAACGGTGAGCTCGTTGGAACGATAGTTGCTTGTGCGGTAGAAATGCGCGCTGACCTGATCGTTATGCAGACCGATGGTCGCGATAGCGCTTTGGACTCGATCATCGGGAGCACAACCGAGCGCGTCATACACGAAGCGCCTTGCTCCCTAGATGACGTGAACCGAGAGCGTCTGTTTGGAAGGTAGCGGCGACTCGGGAACTTTCACAGGGTGCTTTGCTTTTTGATGCGCAGCGCCTGCCGGTTCGCTGCTGAGTTTCAGGAGGGCGTCGTGGAAAGCGCGCGTAAACTCTGGATCACGCTCATCGCCCTGTTGGTGCTCTCCTTTGCCGTGCTTCTGCTCATCGGCCGGGAAATAAGCGTCAAGGCGCCGCCTTTGCCCGAGCGCGTCGTTACGGAAACAGGACGCACGGTCTATACCCGTGCTGACATCGAGCGCGGGCGTCAGGTCTGGCAGTCCATCGGCGGCATGCAGCTCGGCTCCGTCTGGGGCCATGGCGGCTACGTCGCGCCAGACTGGACCGCCGACTGGCAGCACCGAGAACTCGTCGCCATCCTGGACGCCTGGGCGCGCCGCGAGTTCGCGGCCGGCCGCTACGCTGATCTCAGCGAGGAGCAGCAGAGTTCTCTGCGGGGACGGCTGCGCCCGATGATGAGGCGAAACACCTTCGATCCGAAAACTGGGACAATTACTGTTTCTGAGGAGCGCGCTCAGGCGATCGACCTCGTCTCGAGCCACTATGAGAGCCTGTTCGGCGACGATCCGCGCAGTGCGGAACTTCGCGAGAACTACGCAATGAAGAACGGCACTGTCGACGACGCCGAGCATCGGCGGGCGCTAGGCGCCTTCTTCTGGTGGACCGCGTGGGCCGCGACCACGGAGCGGCCGGGAAGCCACGTCACCTACACCAACAACTGGCCGAGCGAACCGCTGGTCGACAACCGCCCGCCTGCGACCACCTTCATCTGGTCTGCGTTCAGCGTGGTATTCCTGCTTGCCGGCATCGGCCTGCTCGGCTGGCACCGCGCCGTCAGTCATGCACACGGCGCCGAGACGTGCGATGTGCCCGCGCGTGATCCGATGCGCAACGTAAGGGTCACGCCGTCCATGCGCGCGACCGCCAAATATTTTTGGGTGCTTCTTGCCCTGTTTCTCGTCCAGATCCTGTTCGGCGCCATAAGCGCCCATTACCAGGTCGAGGGGCAGCTGTTTTACGGCTACCCGATGGCGGAGATCCTCCCCTATTCGATCACCCGCACCTGGCACACGCAATTGGCCGTGCTGTGGATCGCCACCGCCTGGCTCGGCACTGGGCTCTACATGGCGCCGGCGATTTCCGGGTACGAGCCCAAGTTCCAGGCGCTCGGCGTCAATGTGCTCTGGATCTGCTTGCTGATCATTGTGGTCGGCGCCTTCGCGGGCCAATGGCTCGCGGTCATGCAACGGCTGGGATTGGAACACAATTTCTGGTTCGGGCATCAGGGCTGGGAGTATGCCGATATCGGGCGTTTCTGGCAGTGGTTCCTTTTTATCGGCCTGCTGCTGTGGCTCTCCCTCGTCGGCCGCGCCTTGTGGCCGGCGCTACTGGCAAAAACTGAGTCACGCTCGATCGTCGCTCTTTTCTTCCTCTCGACGGTCGCAATTGGCCTGTTCTACGGCGCGGGGCTGATGTGGAACGAGCATACGCATCTGTCGATGGTCGAATATTGGCGGTGGTGGCTGGTTCACTTGTGGGTGGAAGGGTTTTTCGAGGTGTTCGCCACCGCGGTCGTCGCCTTCCTGTTCACCCGCCTCGGCCTGGTCGCAGTCAAGCCGGCAACTTCGGCGGTGCTGTTCGCGACGATCGTCTTTATGGCCGGCGGCGTGATCGGCACGCTCCATCATCTCTATTTCGCCGGCACTCCGATGTCGGTGTTGGCGCTTGGCGCCAGTTTCTCCGCGCTCGAAGTCGTGCCGCTCGCCTATATCGGCTTCGAGGCCTATGAGCATTGGCGGTTCTGCGGCGCCACGCCCTGGATGCAGCGCTATAAATGGCCCGTGCTGTTCTTCATCGCGGTCTCCTTCTGGAATCTGGTGGGAGCCGGTCTGTTCGGTTTCCTGATCAACCCGCCGCTCTCGCTCTATTACATGCAGGGGCTCAACCTGACACCGCTGCACGGCCACACGGCGCTGTTCGGCGTCTATGGGATGCTCGGCATCGGCCTCGTGTTGTTCTGCCTGCGCGGAATGATGCCCGAACTCGTCTGGAACGAGAAGATCCTCAGCATCAGCTTCTGGTGCTTCAACGTGGGGCTGGGGATGATGGCGTTGTTCACGCTCCTGCCGCTCGGCACGCTGCAACTCCTTGCCGCGATCAATGAAGGTTATTGGTACGCCCGCTCTGAGCAGTTCATGCAGCAGCCGATCGTCGATCTTCTGGTATGGATGCGCGTGCCGGGCGACACGGTCTTTTCGATAGGCGCATTGGCCTTCGCCTGGTTCGTTGTCAGCCTGTGGCTCCGGCCGCGCCGCCAGCCTCATGAAGTGGAGCAGGAGGACAGGGAACTGGAGGCGGGACCGGCGAAGCGTGCGGCGTGATCCGCCACTTGCATGGAAGCCTATTACTTCGAGATTCGCGCTGTCCACATCGCGGCGGCGCTCGCGAGCGGCGGCTTCTACCTTATGCGCGCGCTCGCTTTAAACTTGCTCGCCGCGTCATGGCCGCTGTCGATAGTCGCGCGGCTTGCCTCCTACTCGATCGATACCGTGCTCTTTACGGCTGCCCTCATGCTGATGGCCGTCACGCGTCAATACCCGTTTGGTGACACTTGGCTGACCATGAAGGTCGTGGTCATGCTGCCGCTCTATATTTTCCTTGGTTACTGGGCGCTCCGAGCCAAGGCGTTCAAGTTGCGGTTGGCGGCGATGGCCGGCGCGATCGCGGCTTTTCTTTTGATTTATAGCATCGCACGCACGCACAGCCCGCGGGGCGTGTTTGCGCTTGGGTGAGAAACGTCGTCAGCTTGGTCGGCCTTGCCTCGAACCCGCCTTTACGTCGTTGGATGCAAGCGCTTCGTCGTCAACATCCCGAAATAGAGCAGCACGAAGAGCCCGTACGCCAAGCTCCACATGCCCCCGGCGGCGGCGATCGCAGCAAAGTAATACGCGCCCGTAAAAGGGGCGCCAATGCGCAGGATGGCCGCAAATGTTATGGCGATGTAGATCGCGGCCGTTCTCTGATCTGCGACGAGCGGGCGCCCGGTGTGGCCGCGCGTTGCACGAGTCATCACCGCGAGCGTCATTGTTCCGATGGCGCCGACGGTGAGGGCATGCAGAGGCGCTGCAGAATCCGTGGCCCAGAATAGTTTGTTGCCGCCCATGAGCAGGAAGCCCAAGGGAACCCAGCCATATCCCAGATGCAGCACGAAGAGCATCGGTTCCGCCCGCGCGCTGACGCCGCGCCAGCGGATAAGACGTAGAAAGAGCGCCGCCCCGGCGATAATCAGGAGACCCGCCGTAGGCCCCGCGTCAGGGAACGCGGCCCAGGCGATGAGCGCCACAAGCGTCGCCGCCAGCGCGAAACGATCGAAAGCGCCGAAAGGCGCCGGCTCCACTTCAGCTGGCGAATTCTTCGCGAGCCAGTTGCGGGTGAAGCTCGGCGTGATGCGCCCCCCGATGATGGCGATGAGCATGACGAGGGTCGCGACGCCGACGCGGGCCCCGATGGCGCCCGTTGCGGCAAGGCCGATCGCTTCGAGATGCGTGAGCAAATTCCCGATAAAGAGAAGCGCAAGAGCGGCCACCATGGGCAAGTTGCGCCAGTTCCGCCCCGTGGCGATCTCGCGCGCGACAACGAAGATAAAGACCGCCGGGAAAGCGAGGTCGAGCGCCGCAGAGACGAGCGCAGGCGCACTATTTGAAGTCAGGACGGCGATGCGCCCCAGCAGCCAGAGAGCGACGAGGCCGGCGAGCGGCGCGCCTTGTAAGGGCAGTCGACCGGTCCAGTTTGGAATGGCCGTCAGCAAGAATCCCGCGACGACGGCGCCGCCAAAACCGAAGGCCATTTCATGCGCGTGCCAGAGAGAGGGCGCGAAGCGTGTCGGCAGTTCGGCCGCCGCCTCCAGATAGGCGATGGAGAGCGGCAGCCCGACAGCGGCCCAGAGCGCGGCAAAAAGGAAGAAGGGGCGGAAACCCGCTGAAAGAAAGATCGCCACAGGGTTTTGACTCGCCTGAGCGCGATATCGCGGAATTGGAGGCATCGTTGACTTCCCCTTTGGAATTGATGATGGGCTGGCGCTCGGTCACTAACGCACACATCGAGCGCGCAGGTCGCGAGCCTCGCGTTAGAAGCCAGCGGAATGTCACGGAGGGGAGGGGAAGATCAATAGGCCTTCTCTTGCGACACCATTCCTTCTTCTACGCGGATTCCCCGCAGATTGCGAAGGCGTTGCGAGGAAAGCGTCGCGCGCCACCGGCGTGGGTTGCGCTCGGGGCGTTCCTCGCCCTTGTGACCGCGACGACATGGATATCGACGAGCTCTTCCGCGAACCGCCGCGGGCGGCTGAGCGATAGTGGCCGAATTCGGTAACGCGATGGCCAAGCCGAACGCGCGTCACTGCCACTCGTGGTCAAATCGCGGCGCTCCCTGATCAGTGGTGCAGGATCCGTGCAACCTCATGATGGCGCTCCGGCCAGCGCGACAAGCATATCGACTCGGTCGTCACGAGCTCCATCAGCTGCGCCTCGGTAAAATCCTCTGTCGCTGCTGGCCTTTCAGGAATTACGAAACACCGCGCCGTCCCGCTGCTGTCCCACACCCTGATCTCCGTTTCCTCGGGCAGTGGACGCCAACCTCGGCGAGCACTTTCCGCGGCTCGCGGGCCGCGCGGGCGCGAAATACCGGATCGGCAATCCCAGCACCGGCCATGGGAAGCACGAGCAAAGCGAGCAGATGATCAGGTTGTGCACCTCGGGCGCGTTAGCGACGGCCCGCAGGTGCTCGCCCTCGGCGCCGGCCATTCCCTCGGGCAGGTCGAGTTTGGCAATTGCGGCCGGGGTGTCGGCCAGGAGCCGGGCCAAGAAGCCCGCGTCGGTCCACGCTCGCACGACGATCTTTCTTGCCGTTGAGCGGACGCGGTCCTGCGGATACTTGAATGGCCGCTCATGCAGGTTCCTCCAAGTATATCTCGAACAGTTCGGCGTAAAGCGTCTGCGCGCCGGGTTCCGCGCGCGGACCCCACAATTCGGTCGGCGTGAACTCGACGATGTAGACGGGCATTGGATCGCCGATGCCATCGCCAGTGTGCCAGAAGTAGACACAGTCGCCTTCGAGCACCTGCGCCACCGTGCCGCTCCGCCCCCGCAGATAGCCGGGCAGGCGAGTGTGCGCGCCAACTGGGACATTTGCGATCCGGACCCGCTGCCCGACGGCGAACTTCGAATGCGCGACGTCGCGCCGCGGGCTGTCGCCGTTACGTAGATATGCGATGATCTGCTCGTCGATGGCTTCAGCCCGATCGGATCCCCTGGCCGAGCGCCGTCCGGCCTGGCCGCTTCGCCACGCAGTTAGCTTGTCCGCGAGGCTAATTCGTCCTCGCGCAGGTATCCTTGTCGACGAGGAATGGGGATGCCGCTGAGCCACTTCTCGTAGTAACGGAATTTGAAGTAGTCGAATGGATCCATCGCCTCGGCGCCAGCGCGCAGATCCGCCCATGTCCACATGTCGCGGAAGGCGGTCGGCACGTAGGCGATCGCGCAGGCCGGCACGGACGAGTCGAGATGGCCCGAGAGAGCCATCATCGCCACATAGATGCCGAATATCCGATTTCCCACTGCCTCGGCAGGCTGGTTCAGAAAAAAGGGTCAATTCGGATCTGGAGCGCTTTTCCGACGTTGTCCAAAATAGGCTCAGAGTTGTGGAAGGCAAAGGCCGCAACACGCCGACGGTGGAATCGGAGGATCAGGGACGACGCGCGCGGAAGATGCGGAGCGGCGGCGAATGAGCGCATGACGCCTAAAGAAGTTGTCGCGCTGGTTCTTCAAGGCGGCGGCGCGCTCGACGCCTATTAGGCGGGCCCGTTCGAGGCGCTCGCGGCGGGGGATATTGTCCGCAGTGGCTCGCCGGCATTTCGATCGGCGCGATCAACGCCGTGATCATTTGCCGCAATCATCCGGAAAAGCGCGTCGAGCGCCTGCGCGCCCTTTGGGAACGCGTGATAAGCAGGACGCCCCTTCCCTTCAATCTGGACGGATTCCTCGGTCCCATTTTTGCCAACGCCAGCGCAAATCCCCTAGCGACGGTTGGCGCGCCCGGTTTTTAGGCTGCGTCTACCGCCTCCGGCCCTCTTATGGCCCTATTCAGCGCCCGGCTATCCCACCTCATATCTTCCCTTCCGAATAGTTCCATCAAGCAGACTTATGCGGCTGAGGTACGGGGCTCTCGACCCGCCGCTACTCTTCGCTGGCCAGCCCTTCCGCTTTACAGCGTTCGAGGACACCGGTCACGATGCGGTCGCACCGCGCGCCGGCGAAGGCGAAAACGTCGCTTAAGCCCGCGTCCATCTCCTGGGCAAGGCTTTCGCGCAACAGGCTGCTAGCTCGGAAGAAGCGCGTACGCACCGTCGCCTCGGGGATCTCCAGCGCCTCGGCGGTTTCTTCGACGCTCATCTCCTCGATCGCGCGCAGCATGAACACCGTCCGGAAGGCCTCCGGCAGAAGGTCGATGCGCGCCTCCAAGAGCTTGCGCATCTGAACCCGCATCATCGATTGTTCTGGGCTACGCTCAGGCTCATCGTTCAGCGCTGTCTGGGCTTCAGATTCATGGGGCGTCATGGCAGCTTCCAAAGGAATGATCTGGGCACTCTTTCGCCACAAGCGGCCGAGCGCTTCATGGGTCGTGATCCGCACAAGCCAGGTATAGAGCTTGCTCTCGGCGCGATAGTTTCCAAGCGCGCGCCACGCCCGCAGATAGGTGTCCTGGACGACATCCTCCGCCTCCGCATCATTGTGCACGATGCTACGCGCCGTACGGAACAGAAGCTGGTTGTGCCGTCGCATGATGGCTTCGAACGCCACTCCGTCACCGTCAGCGGCGCGCGAGATCAGCTCTGCCTCCGGCGTGGTTTTCGATAAGCTATTTGCCGCCTGACGCTGAAGTGATTGCATTTGCGCCTCCATTCATTGAACAGGTAGGCTACCGGCGTGCCTTTGCCGGCGCTGCCGCTATAGGGATCGCGCGCGCCGCGTCTTCCGGATCGCGCAGCAATTCCATCATGCCCGCGACCATCGCGAAAGCGATCAACGCGTCGATGAGTATCACGGCTCCTTTCCGGGCGTACGGGCGATGGCGGGGCGCCGTTCCGTCGTCGCCCTTGGCGTTGTCCGACTAATGTTCGAACTTCGTTGGGAAGGCGGCGATCAAACCGTTGGTCAGGGCATCGGCCAGCATCATCATATGAGCCTCCGCCTTTCCATATTCGGCGATGCCGTTGGCATATTTGCCCTGCAAAAGCCCCGTGGCGTAGACCACAGTTGTGTCGATATGCCCCTTGAGCCTGTCGCGTACCTTGGTTTGCGGCCAGTTCTCGTTCGCCTTGGCGAGAAAATCGGCAATTTCCTGCGCGTTTGCGTAGGCGGCTGCGACGGACTTGTCGGTGGCCGGCTTGTCGCCGGCCTTGGCGGCTTTCACGACCTCGACGGCTGCGCCGATATGCTCCTGAAGCAGCTTGGTGAGCGCGTTACCAGCTGCATCGCCATAGAAGGGCTTGATAGCGTCGCCGATATCGGGCTGGTTCTGCATCAGTCGCGCTGCATGTTAACGGAATAGGCGGCGGTCGGGCGGAAAACGGGAGTAGCCATAAGTGCGGCGGCGAAGCCCGCAAGGGCGAGGCGGCGATTAACGGCCGGGTGGAACATCTGCACGCGTGTCATGACGGTTCTCCTTGGTCGATCAGTTTGCGTAGCGGCCGGTGTGATCGACTCGATGCGGCCCCGTACATTCGATGCGACCCTTTCGCGCTGCGTTCCCGTTGCACGAGATTTTTTTGGGGGAAAAGAGAAAGCTTCCGAGCAGGTCGAGCGGCAGAGTACGGTCAACTCTAAAACATCCTGCGACAACACAAGCGCTGGATCGTAAACGGGCTGCGGAGGCGCTAAAACTCATAGCGCCTCCGCTATCGCACCAGCGTGAATTTACGGGGGTTCCCGACGGTACGATATTTCTGTACAGAGCGGTAGCTGCCGCTCAGTTTTTCTCCGCACTCGCGCCCTGTATATTAGATGCGACCATTCCGCGCTGCGTTCCCGATGCAGGAATATTTTTGGCTTTAGGCGTGTGGCCGGGTTTGTTCGCTTGGGCGCGAGCATCGAGGCGTTGCTCGAAGCTCTGGCGTCGAAGCGCTGCCAATGCTGCGAGCGGCGGACTACGGATAGATAACGGCGCCGTCAGGTTGAATGACCGCGCCTGGAGTGAGATGGGCCGGCTCCAGACGACCTTCCCCCAAAATGTGGAAAACGGTCTCCCCGCTGGCGATAAGATAATCGGCGACGATGCGGCGGTGGCATCGCCACCATACGGCTTCCGAACACATGATGGTACAGCGCCGCTTGCGTCCTCTGTCCAAGAGGTGTTGGAGGCCTGCCTGAAACTGTGTAGTAAGCGCATAATCGGCGTAGTTGTGGAAACTCTCGTTCGTCCAGAAGGCGTTGACAGTCGGAGATATGCCGCGTGACCTTCCACGAAGGCCACCGAGGGCAGCCATATGTTCATAAGAGATGGCGACGGCCGCCAAGGCGCCGGGAAGCGTGTTCTTGTCAAACTGTGGATTGGTTCGTGACTTCGGAATCGTTCTGATGTCCGCGACAAGAGCGATATCGGCTTCGCGCAGCAGACCGATGAAAGCCTCGAGGGTTCGGTTGGAATGGCCGATGGTGAAAAACGGAAGCTTCACGCGCGGCCTTCGTTATGCATAGTCGAGCGCGCCGCCCTTATGCGCTGCGATGTGATCTGTCTTGTCGCTTTTGATTTCGTACTGGGGATCGTCTTTCGACGCGTGATGCGTGTGGCCTTTATAATCGAAATCTCTAATGTGAATGGCGATGATAGTCCCCGACACGCGTCCGGCCTCGGAGTTCCAGCTCACATGATCGCCGATCTTAAACTTCCGTGCCATCGCTGCGTCCTCCCGGTTCCAAGAAGCGCTTCTCCCAAACAGATGGATCCGAAGTCTACGCCCGGCGCCAGCACCACGGAAGCCTAGGTCGTCGGCAGCCGGAAGGTGAAGGTCTCCAGAAAATTCAGTTCGACGGCCGTGCTGGAATAGCTCGTGTAACCAACGGATATGTCCCGACCGATATCTAACTCGAAGTCACCGCTGCAGGTCGTGCGCACGACGCTGCCTTCAATGGCGGGCGCCAGATGATCCCTCCGTCCACCATACGCTCAAGATGGTGAAAAACCGGATAGCCCTGGACGCTTCCGCCACTCGCGGCGGTGTAGGTGTCTAGCCCGAGCACGAGCGCGTACGGACCGTGTCGCCGGCGAGCCGCAACTGGCTGACCCGCCTGAGCGAGGCGCTTGGGTAACCCGGACGTTGGAAGGCAGCACAACGCCCTGATTGCTGCTGGCCTCGCGAATGGTGAATGCCTGCCGCAGCGTACCCATCGGACACAGCGCGATCCTTTGCAAAGGGGATTTCCCGGGCACCCAATCTGAATCCATTGCGCCGCGCTCCACGTCGTCGATCGCTTGCCGCGTCAGACCGTCTGGAATACGATCCAGAACGACTTGCCGACCCTGAAACAGCAGATGACGACGGGGACGAAGATGACTGCTGAATGGGACAGGTTCACGCTACGGAAATTGCCATGCTGAGGCTGATCCTGATAGCAAACAGCCACGTTACCATTTTGCCAAGCCTTTGTATCAACCCGCCAATTCTGAATCCAACAATGGGCACGCAATTAGCCGATGAAGACGGCAAAGATGCAGCTTGCGTGATCGGTGAGCAATTTTCTGTCTTTCACCAAGGATGGCGTCCCGTCTGATGTTCTTCCTGCTACTTTCACCATTGACAGGCTTAGGTCCGACTCAGTTATCCTTGTCACGGCGATCGAGTTCGCGCTCAACCGCCTGCGGCTGATGACCCCTGCTCTACATTGTGTCGGAGTCCGTCGTTGCTCTAGTCGACAACCGCGGATGATGTCGCGTAATACCGCCCAGTAGCGATTATAGAACGGAGCGAGGGTGGCGATCATGGATAGGCCGGCCCGAATGATAGGCTGGCGATTCCTGCTGCTGAATGGCGCGGCGGGGGCGGCGAATGTCGTCATGCTCTCGAACGTTCCGGGCTACACGGTGCTCGCGCCCTATGCCGCCGGCAGTCTGCAGGGCGTGACGCCGAGCTTCGGCACCTGGGCGACCACCGACCACATGGTGGGAATCGCGCTCGGCCTGCCACTGTCGCGGTGGTTCTCCGGGCGCTTCGGCGACTATCGCGTGCTGATCGGCGCGCTCGTTGTCTACGCCATCTTCTCGCTGATGTGCGCGGCGAGCGAAACCATCTGGTTTTTCGCGCCGATGCGCTTTCTCCTCGGACTTGCCGGCGGCGTCGCCCTTCCGCTCGCCCAATCCGTGACGCTTGCGCAATATCCGGATCACCAGCGCACGCTCGGCGTCGGCTTCTGGGGCGTCATGAGCATGGCGCCCTTCACCATCGGCGTATTCATGGGCGGCTTCTGGGCCGAATATTTCGACTGGCGCTGGCTATTTTATTCCAACGTCTTGGTCGTGATGCCCGTCGCGGCGATCATCGCCGCGCTGTTCTACCGGCGCGGCTTTCAGCGCCGCATGACGCGCTTCGATACGATCGGCTTCATTCTGCTCGCCGCGGTGCTGCTCGGCGTGCAGACGATTCTCAACATGGGCAATGATTTCGACTGGTTCGCGGAGCCTCTCCTCGGATGGCTGCTGCTCGTCGTGCTGCTGGCGCTGCCGATGTTCATCTTTTGGGAGTTCGGCGAACGACGGCCCGCGCTAGACCTGCGTCTGTTTCTGCATCGCAACTTCGCCATCGCGACTTTCTGCTCGATCGTCGGCTTCCTGGTGATTCAGGGCCTGCTCTCGGTGTTCATCGTGCAATTGCAGGTGCTGCTCGGCTACACGTCCTCGCTCGCCGGCATGGTCTATCTGATCATGATTTTTCTGGCGATGGCGGCCGCGGCCGTCGTGCATGAAATCACGAGGAACGTCGACGCGCGACTGATCGTGTTCCTCAACTTCATCGGTCTCGCAGTGACCTTTGTCTGGCTCGGACAATACGACAAGAACGCCTATTTCGATGACGTCAAGACGCCGATGTTCTTTTTCGGCTTCTCGCTCGCGATGTTTTTTGCGCCGCTCGCTACCCTCGCCATGACCGGGCTCGTCGGCGAACGACTGATCCGCGCGGCGGAAGAGCTCGCGATGCTGCGCACCGTGGCCGGCGCCCTGGGCATCTCGCTGCTCGGCGTTCTCTTCTTCCGCCGAACGCCGTTCCATCAGCTCGATCTCGCCGATCATTTCGGCGGACGGCGCTTCGCCTCGCTCGACCTGCTCGCCACTTTCCTGGATCGCATGCAGGCGATGGGCATGTCGCCCACCGCCGCGCAGAGCCGCGCGGCGCAGCTCATTCGACAGCAGGCGTCGATCCTCGCGCTCAACGACGTCTTTCTGTTCGGCGCAATGGCGTTCATCCTGCTCTCGGGAGTCGTCTGGCTCGCCTATCCAAGCTACGCGTCCAAGAAGCGCAAACAATCGCTAACACGGCTTTCCGCCGAGGAACTGATGGAGCAGCCCTGAGAGACCGTTTGAGAATGGTTGCGACGGAGATAGGGGCGTGATTCAAGCTCGGGATTTGAAGCTCGGCGTGATGCGGCCCCCGATGACGGCGATGAGCATGACGAGGGTCGCGACGCCGACGCGGGCCCCCAAGGTGCCCATAGCGTCAAGGCCCATCGCTTCGAGATGCGTGAGCAAATTCCCGATGAAGAGAAGCGCGAGAGCGGCAACCATGGGTAAGTTGCGCCAGTTCCGCCCCGTGGCGATCTCGCGCGCGACAACGAAGATAAAGACAGTCGGGAAAGCGAGATCGAGCGCCGCGGAGAAAAGCGCAGGCGTGCTATTCGAAGTCAGGACGGCGATGCGCCCAAGCAGCCAGAGAGCGACGAGTCCGGTGAGGGGCGCGCCTTGTAAGGACAGCCGACCAGTCCAGTTTGGAATAGCCGTCAGCAAAAAGCCCGCGACGACCGCGCCGCCAAAACCGAAGGCCATTTCATGCGCGTGCCAGAGAGAGGGCGGGAAGCGTGTCGGCAGTTCGGCCGTCTCCAGATAGGCGATGGAGAGCGGCAGCCCCACGGCGGCCCAGAGTGCGGCAAAGAGAAAGAACGGACGGAATCCCGCTGAAAGAAAGATCGCCAGAGGGTTTTGACTCGCCTGAGCGCGACATCGCTGAATCGGAGGCATCGCTGACTTCCCCGGAATGAACGCTCCGCGCCATCTAATGAATTTACTCGGTTCTTTCCTACTTCCTGTTGCGGCGGTCGCTACACAGCAAGCAGACGCGGCCTCCTTGTAATTTGTCCCCGAGCCAAGGGATCGGCTCGAGATGGAGACCTTTGCCCGAATCGCGCAGCGTGGGTAACGATACATCGAAGAGGGGTCTGCGTCATTTTACAGGATTTGCATTGCCAAAGCGGTCTTCTGCATCTCGATAGCGCCTGACAAAGAAATCGAATTTGGGCTCGGGCACGGAGTGGCCGAAACCATCACCCTCCGCCGCATCGCTCTGTAGTGTGTCGCGTGAATGACTTCGGCGAGACGGATTTCATGGATCCGCTCCATCAAGGCGCTGAATTTCGGCTTCCTTCTTGAGCCAGAAGCGCCCGATTTGCTCGGCGATAATACGCTCGATCTCGGGCACGAGCCGAATGCGCCTTCCGGCGTTCCTCGCTGTTGTTGTGCGAGACTCGAAATAAGTCGTGTGCACAGAAAACGCGACGCCATACGAAAGTAAGGTTGACCTTGGGATATCGAATCGCCTGAGGCGGCTCTCGAAACAGGTCACGCCCGCTGGCGACCGCCGTTACAACGCACGGATTTCATCATTTTGCCCAGAGACATAAACCTCGACGCCGTCGAGACGCGAAACGATCGGTCGGATGCTTTCGGCGGGCAGCATTGAAAAGGCCGTAGAAAGCGCATCGGCGATCGTCGCGGTCTGAGCGATCCATTCCGCTTTACAGCCTGTGAAGATGAAGCGTCGCTACCTCGCCGACGGCGCGATCACTTGCGCCACGCCGGTCATGGCGGCCGAAGAGCTGGGCGCACGTCGACTTGTCGTGCTGCCGACCGGTCACGCCTGCATGCAGGTTCGTGAACTCCGCTGGATCAACTGGTGGAGATCCGTCGCAAGATTGCCGATTTAAAGCGGCTCAAGCGGGGGATGGAGGAAATGGCGGCGCAGTGCAGCGGAAAGCGAACGCCCGAATGCGCGATCATCGACGCTCTTTTCGATACGCGGCATCCATCCGATGAACACCGTGGGCGTCAGCCGCCATCCAAGAGTGCGCGCGCGGCGAAGAGCGCCTTGCCGATCTAAAACGCTGTCACGGCTGTCGGCTGGCGTCCCTCGCTGGCATCTGCCGAATTGGGCCGGTTAGATGAACGAACGGGGTGACAAAAACTGTCGATGTTGCGGAGCCGCTCAAGGCGATTAGGCGCCATAACCTGGCGCAACAACTTTCGTCTGAATTTCCAAACGGCGGCGAATGGCGCCGCCGGCTCATGTTTCTCGCTTCTTCCGTTCCTTTCGTGCGCCTCTTCTGATTGCGTCATCGCCGGCGCAAGCCGAGTGCTCGTCTGTTCAGATCTTGACCGGGATCGCCGCTGTTTTTGCACTCCGCATCGTTGAGCCGCTTCGTTTATCGGTCACCTTCGTACGCCGCGGAATTGCGGGCGTCGTTGTTCCCCAAAGTCGTTTTGCCTGGCGCAGTGCCTATTCTTTGCCGGTTGGACCCGTGATTGTGGACTGCCGTGAGATCGAAGCGAGCCCCTCGTCAAGGTTCACGAGGTCTGATTTCCCGACGATCGGAATTCGCAGCGACTTTCCCATCGCTCTCCGTTGCGCCCGCCCGCCTCCGTTGCATGGCGTTTGGTCCTATGGCCGCAGTCGCCACCCAAAACCCTGCGGCCGCAACGATTTTCCCCTTGGCGCTCAAGCGCCAATTCCTCGCGCAACAAAATCGCCGCGGCCTTAGGGTCCTCCGCTTCTCACTTCGGCCTCGCGCTTTCCGGCGCTTCGGTTATGGCGTCGCCTTTTGCGGCCATCACGGACAGCCATCGCAACCGGGGCAAACGCCCCAACGATGGAGAGCATGATGAAGACTTTCGCGGAATTCCAAATCCTCGGCCGCATCAACAAGGCAGACGACACGCGTTTCGATCTGCGCCAACTACGCATTCAAGGACCGCAACGGCGAGACGAAGGACAAGCCCTATTGGAACGAGATTACGATCTGGAGCGAGAGCGCGCGCAAATACGTCTGTGACTATGCGAAGCCCGGCGATCTCGTTGTAGCGCGCGGCACGCTGAAGCAGGGAAGCTTCGAGACGGACGGCGAGAAGGTCTATACTGTCGACCTCAACTGCGACGACTTCTCGATCCTCGCCTCCGCTAAGATGGACAAGTCCGACGAGGAAACCGAGGCGGCGCCCGAGATGACGAAGAAGACCGCAAGACGCAAGTGAATCGAACGAGGGGCGGCGAACGCCGCCCCTCGTCCAGCTCGTATATCTTGCATAGGGCGGTCCGAGTTTGTCCCGGACAAACGTTTTAGACTAGGCCTTGCCTTTAGAGCTCCCCAGAGCACGACAAGACTTTTCAGCAGTTTGCCCAAGGCAAACTTTTCGCCGCTCGCCGCGCAGGGGCGGGCCGAGTTTGTCCAGGACAACCTTTTTCGGCGACGCCAAATGTTGATCTCAGATTTTTCCAAGCGGTGAGATTGAGTTTCCCTGGGGCAAACATTCCCGCTTGGTTGCTGGAGTTTGTCCGGGACAAACTTTTTTGGCGCCGGGCCTTGCCTTCAGAGCCCCCGAAAAGGCGACAAAGCTCGTGAGTCCAGCTTGCCCGGGGTAAGGACTTCGACGCCCTGGCGGGCGCAAATGACCGCTTGCCTCTCTTACCCCCGTGAAATTTTGCAGTGGTTCTCATTCGGCGCGCCGGGGCAAAAACTCCGGCGTCGAATCGATTCGAATCGACAGAGCCAGAGGAGACAGACTATGACGGCCGCCAATCGAGATTGTCGTGACGACCGAGCAGCCTCATGAAGGCGCTCGTCGTGAACAATGAGAAGGGCGGCGTCGGCAAGAGCACGATCGCCGTGCATCTCGCCTGGTATTTTGCAGAGCGCGGTAAACGCGTTCTTTTCCTCGACCTCGATCCACAGAGCAATGGCACAACGACGCTTGCGGCGCATGCTGTTGGGATCGACGCCGCTGCCCTCTTTGCGCGCCCGGTCGCCGTTCCATCGATGGCGAGCGCTGGCATTCGGGTCCTGGGCGGCAGCGCCGCCTTGCGCGGCATCGTCGCCGTAGACGGCAAGCTAATCGAACAATTCCGCTCCAATATTAAAGACGCGTCGCGCGCCTATGACATTGCGGTCATCGACACGCCGCCAACCTTCGGCGTGCGCAATCTCGCGGCGTTGATCGCAGGTCAGTTCGTGCTGGCGTCGATCGACCTCGACGACTACGCCTCGAGGGCATTGAAACGCTGCTCAAGCACATCCTCGGCGTGAAGCAGAAATACAATTCCGGCCTCGAGATCCTCGGACTGATCCCCAATTGGCTGCAGACAACCTCGCCGCACCAGCGGGAGAATTTGAAGAGCCTCGTCCAGAGGTTCGGCACGAAATACCTGTTCGACGGCGTGATCCCGCAACGCTCGTAGATCGGCGAGGCGTTGGCGGAGAAAAAGCCGGTCTGGAACTTACCGAAGACAGCGGCGCGCGAGGCCGGCCGCGAGATGCGCATCGTATTCGACAAGCTCGCGACGAAAATGGAGATGGCATGAGCTACGCTCGCAAACTCGATGATGTCGCGTTGCTGCTGGACGAACTCGAGGGCCTCGAATCGTCTGCCTCGAGCGGCAAGCCTCTCGAAATCCCGCTTTCGTCAATCGAGGAAGACCCAGATCAGCCGCGGCGCGCTTTCGACGCCGAGACGCTGGAGGAGCTCGCGGCCTCAATCCGGGAACGCGGCGTCCTTCAACCGATCGGCCTCACTCCAGTGGGTCTCAATGGAATGCACCGAACCGTCTTCGGGGCGCGGCGCTTTCGGGCGGCGCAACTCGCTGGCCGCGCGACGATCGCGGCGTTCATTCATTCGGGAGAGGCCAGCGACCCTTACGACCAGATGATCGAGAATATCCAGTGGGACGACGTTTGGGCCGCGGATATCGCCGCATTCATTGCTTCCCGCCTTGCGGCGGGCGAGAAGCAGAAGGACATCGCGCTGCGGCTCGGCAAGGACAAGAGCTATATCGCCATGTATGCGGCTGTCGCGCAAATGGCGCCCGTGCTGCGAGAGCGGTTAACGACCTCGCCGATCCGCGCCGTCTATGAATTGCATCAGATGTGGAGAAAGTTTCCGCGGGCCGTCGAGGCGTTTTGCGCGCAACATGACTCGTTCACCCGCGTACAAGTGGTCGCATTTTGCGAAGGTCTGAGCGGTCGGCCGCCGCGGACTGATGATTCGCCGCTGAGTGACGAACTGCATGACGCAGCCAATCCACATGACGACGGGGCCTTGCCGGGCGCGGATCGAAAGTTGAATTGCGCTCCGCAGGGACGGAAGCGTCGAACTCGGTCGGCTAGATCCATCCGGATGCGCTCGCGACGAAGCGCGGCGCCATTCGACACGACCAGAGCGACGGGCGTCCGAAGTGGCGCTGGCGACGTTACGTGTCGAGCATGGGCAGCGTTACGGGCGGCTGTTGTTGGAGTGCGGATCGAGCAAGAGCGAGGCGCACGGTCTGGTCTTCTCTTCGAAGACGACGGCACGGTCGAGGATGCGCCTCTCGCTGCGTTGCGGCTCGTGTCGCTGAAGATAGGCCTAGCGAATTCGTGACGGCAAGCCGGCCTTCACATCGTGCGTCATGTAGCGGCTTTTCCATCCCGTAGGGACGAAGCGTAGCGGAGCGCCCGGAGGCCGCACGCGTTCTTCAAATAGCGCCGTAGTGAGGCCGGAGGGTGTGGGAAAGGCGCGGGCAAGAATCTAAGGGGGGGTCGGCAGCCTCGTCTCAATCTTCATGCCGCTGCGAACAATCCGAGGTCAACCGACGAACACGCCGGCACGCGAAGTCGACTAATCGGAATCGAGCCATCAGACTTGAAAGTGGAGCGCATCGTGTTTTTCGGAGGGGAGTGCAGGATAGGCTT
>JALHNR010000016.1 GCA_022843525.1 Methylocystis sp.
TCGGATCTCCGGAAGGGTGATTGTGCGGGATGCTTCGTCCTTCCATTAGTATATTGATATTACTATAATTTCTACGATTCCAGATAGGGTCTGGGAGCGTTGATTGGGGGCGGTAGTGCGTGCTTCTTCGGGAAGCTCACGCTCCATCCTGCGTGTCCATGCTGAGTCGCTTTGACGCACGACAAGTCACCATATTCTTCTGATCCCACGCATCAAGCTCATCGATTGGGTAGAGAACTGCCTTGCCGATCTTAACGAAAGCAGGGCCGATGCGCATAGCTCGCCAATTGCGAAGCGTGCCGACGCTAATTCCGCCACGATATCGCTCCGAGACTTCTTCGGGGGTAAGAAATTTGTTGTCGGCCATCACCATCTCTCCATGCGCGCCGCCGTCAAGGATTCGGCGCGAATCGATCCGATGCGTTTGAGATCGGCTGGGAGAGACGGATGGACCCGGAGGTTCGTCACGTTCGGTAATCTCGCCGTCTTCTCAGTCACGCTCGTGCAACAGCCATAAAACACGGGATATTGTGTTGATGTGAAGAGGTCGGTCGCGCGTGGCGAGCGAATGGATAGATACGGCGGTCAATCGGATGGTGCGCCAACTGTTCATCCCAAAGCGCCGAGGGAGAGCTTTCAAGTGCAGGTGAAAGGCAAGTTTGCCGCTGGGATCGGCGGCGAGGCATTTCTCGATTGAAATATAGGGGGATACGCCATCTTTTAACTTGGAACTTGCCAATTAACAGTGTGTTGGCTGGATGTCTTGACGTTTGTTATCCCGCTCATTGGCCGTTCTTCAGGCTGCGTGCCTCGCAACGACACCGCCTGTCGTCCACGGAGAGGTGCGACGGCGATCTGGCTCCTCGACTGCGACGAACCATGACCGTATAGATCGCTTTCCAGCAGAAACTCGGCAAGCCGACTGGTCCTCGTCTGGTTCGATGGGAGCGCCCCTAGCGGGCAAAAGAGCGATCAGTGCAGTTGGAACGGCAAAAGCAATGACGGATCAGTTCTTTGAACGCCCCATATTGAATTCCCCTTACGCTTGTCCGGCGCGCCACTGGGAACTCGTCGACCGCCAGCCGACAAACCAGATCATGGAGACGCGCCGCCGATCCGACCTGATCACGCCCGTCCCCAGGCCCAAGAAGCGGCGGCAGGGTTCCGGCACGAAGGACATGCTCTTTCCGGATCGGGAGGGCCTGTCGTCAGAAGAACAGGAATACAACCCGACGCCGATCATCAACGAGGTCAGGGCGTTCGTCGAGACGTGGCGTAACCTCCCCAACCCCGACCAATGGCTCGTCACGCCTGAAACGGCTCGACTGCTGAAGCATTGGAGACACCATCAATTCGATGGCGTGCGTCCCTTTTTCTGCCAGGTGGAGGCGGTCGAGACGGCGATCTGGCTCGCCGAGGTCGCGCCCAAAAGCGCTCGCTCGGCTAAATTCTGGACCCACCTGAAGGGCGCCAACGCACAAGCCAATCCCGAATTGCTGCGCATCGCCCTGAAACTGGCGACAGGCGCCGGCAAGACCACGGTCATGGCGATGCTGATGGCGTGGCAGACGGTCAACGCCGTGCGGCGGCCGGGCAGCAAGACTTTCTCGCGCGGCTTTCTGATCGTCGCGCCCGGCATAACGATTCGTGATCGGCTGCGTGTGCTGCTTCCGAACGATCCCGAGAGCTATTACCGTCGCCGCGAGATCGTCCCTTCGGACATGCTCGCCGACATCGACCGCGCGAAGATCGTTATCACGAACTACCACGCTTTCAAGCTGCGCGAGCGCATCGACATCGCGAAGGGAACCCGCAACGCGCTCGAAGGCTGGCGCGAAGAAAAACTCCAAACGCTCGAGACCGAAGGCCAGATGATTCAACGCGTCATGCCTGATCTCATGGGCATGAAAAACATCCTGGTCCTGAACGACGAAGCGCATCACTGCTATCGCGAGCGCGTCAAGGATGCGACCGGCGAAACGGAAGAGGATTTGAAGGGCGACGAAAGAGACGAGGCCAAGGAAAACAACGAAGCCGCGCGGATGTGGATTTCCGGGCTCGAAGCAGTCAAGCGCAAGGTCGGCTTGTCGCTCGTCTATGATTTGTCGGCGACGCCGTTCTTTCTGCGCGGCTCCGGCTATGCGGAAGGGACGCTGTTCCCGTGGACGATGAGCGACTTCTCGCTGATGGACGCAATCGAATGCGGCATTGTCAAATTGCCGCGTGTGCCGGTTGCCGACAATATACCCAGCGAAGAGATGCCGAAGTTTCGAAACCTTTGGGAATATATCGGCAAGAAAATGCCGAAGAAGGGACGCGGCGATTCGGGCAAGACGGCCGATCCGCTGAAATTGCCGCTGGAATTGCAGACCGCGCTCGACGCCCTTTACGGGCATTACATGAAGACGTTCGACGTTTGGACAGAGGCCAAAATCGGCGTGCCTCCCGTCTTCATCGTCGTGTGCAACAATACGTCCACGTCGGAGCTGGTCTATCAATACATCTCTGGCTTTCAGCGCCAAAATGACGAGGGAAACACGACATTCACAGCAGGGCGCCTGGAGCTGTTCCGCAACTTCGACGAATTCGGCAACCGCTATGCGCGCCCCAATACAATCCTGATCGACAGCGCGCAGCTCGAATCCGGCGAGGCGCTCGACAAGGATTTTCGCGAGAAAGCCGGTGACGAAATAGAACAATTCCGCCGCGAAATGGTCGAGCGAACGGGCGACATGCACGCCGGCGAAAAAATCGACGACGCGACGCTCTTGCGCGAGGTGATGAACACGGTCGGCAAGAAGGGCAAGCTCGGCGAACAAATTCGCTGCGTCGTCTCGGTATCGATGCTGACGGAAGGGTGGGATACCAACACCGTCACGCATATTCTCGGTGTGCGCGCCTTCGGCACACAACTCTTGTGTGAGCAGGTCATCGGCCGCGCGCTTCGCCGCCAGTCCTACGATCTGAACGACGAAAATCTCTTCAACGTCGAATATGCGGACATTCTCGGCATTCCCTTCGATTTCGCGGCCAAGCCCGTCATCGCTCCGCCCGCGAAGCCGCGCGAGACGGTTCGCGTCCACGCCGTCAGGCCGGATCGCGACGCGTTGGAAATCGTCTTTCCGCGTGTGGAGGGTTATCGCGTCCAATTGCCGAACGAGCGGCTGGAGGCGCGATTTGGCCCCGACTCCGTCCTCGAACTCACGCCGGAACTCGTTGGGCCGTCGACAACGACCACCCAGGGCATCATCGGCGAGGGCGTCGATCTCACGCTCGCGCATCTCGAAGACGTGCGCGCGTCGACGATCCTCTTTCACCTCGCGCACCATCTCCTCTACAACAAATACCGTGATCCCGGCGAAGCGCCGAAGATGTATCTCTTCAACCAGTTGAAGCGCATCGCCCGGCAATGGCTGGAGGGCGGCTATCTGAAATGTTCTGGCGGAACCTATCCGGCGCAGCTTCTTTACAAGGAAATCGCCGACATGGCCGCCGAGCGCATCAAGGCGGCGATCACGCAGACGCTCGCTGGCGAGCGGCCCGTCAAGGCGATCCTCGACGCCTATAATCCAACCGGCTCTTCCTCCCATGTGAATTTCACCACGTCGAAGGAGACCCGCTGGCAAACCGATCCACGCCGCTGCCAGATCAATTGGGTAGTATGCGACAGCGATTGGGAGGCGGAATTTTGTCGCGTCGCCGAGGCGCATCCGAAGGTTCGGGCTTACGTGAAGAACCAGAACCTCGGGCTCGAAGTGCCGTATCTGATGGGCGGAGCGCCCCGAAAATACCTGCCGGACTTCATCGTGCAGGTCGATGACGGCCAAGTTTCTTCTCAAGGTACTGCCGATCTGCTGAACATCATCGTCGAGATCAAGGGTTATCGTGGCGAAAACGCCAAGGAAAAAGCCAATACGATGCGGGCCTATTGGGTTCCGGGCGTGAACAATCTCGGCAAATTCGGGCGATGGGCATTTGCGGAGTTCACGGCGGTCTATGAGATCGAGCGGGAGTTTGGATCGTTGATCGACAGCCTTAGCGTTGCAATTACCGAAGGGGTTTGAGATCACCGGGCGTGATCTCAAAAACGGGGCGGGGCTATGACGGAACAGGCGGACGACGGCGATGACGACGGCGCGTTGGAGGTCGGGGAGGGCCTCCTCTTTTCCAATGGCCAGCCGGTCCTGCTCGCGGCTCGGGTCGCGCGTGCGTTCGGCGTGGAGACCCGCGAGGTCAATCAGGCTGTCAGGAGAAATCCTGAAAAATTCAACGAATTATACACATTCGAGCTTTCGCCCGAAGAAGTGGAGTTTTTGACAT
Organism: Methylocystis sp.; assembly: GCA_022843525.1. Lineage (GTDB taxonomy): Bacteria > Pseudomonadota > Alphaproteobacteria > Rhizobiales > Beijerinckiaceae > Methylocystis. The sequence continues at coordinate 4,321 of JALHNR010000016.1, forward strand.
CACAGGCCGTGATCTCAAAACCCGGACGCGGCGGCAGTCGCGCCGCCCCCCGTGTCTTTACCCAAAAAGGGGTGATGCGGCTCGCGACCGTCATCAAGTCGCCCAAAGCGCTCGAAGCCACAGACCTGATGATCGACATCTTCGTCGATGTCTACCGGCAATTGGCGCAGGGCAAGACCGAGATCGAAATCGCCAACCCCTCCCGGCTGGTTCCGCCAGAGGCCGAGGTGAGCCAGTTCCAGAAAATTCGCGGCAAGCTTTACAAGGCGCTCGACAGTCTGCTCGATACTGTCATCGATTCGAAGCAGTGCACCACCATTCGCGATGAACTCGAAGAGGTGAGCGGCGGTGCGCTCAGCCATCTGAAAGAGCGTTTCAAAACGAAGGGCCTCGAAAACGAAAAAATTGCCGCCGACACGCTGCTCATTCTCGAAAAGGCGCGGGAAATTCGTGAGCGCACGTCAGCCGATGTTCGAAAATCGGATGCCGAAACCGAGAAAGTCTTGCTCGAAAACCTCGACAAGAAAATCGGACTCGTCGAGCGACTCTCGGGAATGATCGACAAGCTGGAGCCGAACGCCATCGCGACATTGTTCCCAAGCTTCGCCACGCCCGGCGCGCTCCCCGCCGCCGCCCCGCGCAAGCTTTCGCCGCCGAAAGAGGTTGGTTCAAAGGACTAAAATAATGGCCAAAAAGCCAATTGAAGTCGACGCCCTCAAGCACGCCGAGGCGAAGCGGAAGAATATTCCGACGGCGGAGTTTGAATCCGTTATGCGTGCCGAGGACAAGTCGCCGGTGCGGCTGGCCTATGAGCGGCGCAATCGCGATCTTGATCCGCAGCTTGTCTGGCGTGGGAAGGACGAGCAGGATTGGTCCGATCTCATCGTGCAGGCGCCGCCGCTCTATATTCAGGAGAAGGTGCATCCCAAGGTCATCATCGACGATTTGAAGCGCCAGTCGAAGGAGCGCGCCGCCCAGGTGCCGGAGGCCGCGCCCGATCTGTTCGCCGATTTCAACGGGCTGAAAGACATTGAGGCAAAGACGGAATTTTATCAGCACGACCAGCACTGGTCGAACCGCATGATCTGCGGCGACTCGCTGTCCGTGATGGCGAGTCTGGCGGAACGCGAAGGTCTGCGCGGAAAAGTCCAGTGCATTTATTTCGACCCGCCCTATGGCATCAAATTCAATTCGAATTTCCAGTGGAGCACCACCTCGCGCGACGTGAAGGACGGCGCCAAGGATCACATCACGCGCGAACCGGAACAGGTACGCGCCTTCCGCGACACATGGCGCGACGGCATCCACTCCTATCTCACCTATCTGCGCGACCGGCTCACCGTCGCGCGCGAGCTGCTGCACGAAAGCGGCAGCATTTTCGTGCAGATCGGCGACGAGAATGTGCATCGCGTGCGGGCGTTGATGGATGAGGTTTTTGGGGATGAGAATAGCGTCGGAACTATAGTATTCCGAAAATCAGGGCACTCGGCATCCAAATATGTGCCGCAGGTTCACGACTTTCTACTTTGGTATGCCAGAAAATACGAACATCTAAAATTTCGACAACAATACAAAGATAAATCGACATTGGGAAATGAAGGAGGGCAATTCAATCTGGTCGAGGAAAGAGCATCATTTGCTGTTCGGCCGGCGAGCGACACTGACAAAGCGGCTGCGACAGCACATGACCGTGAAATTATGTTACTGAGCCATGATAATCTGACGTCAGACGGTTTCTCATCGAACTCGTCTGGACCTTTTACCTTTCAAGGAATGGCGTACAACCCGGCGCAGGGTAAGCGTACTGATAGACATTGGAAAACCATTCCGGCAGGGCTTGATCGCATGGTGCGCTCTGGTCGGATAATGGCGGTCGGCAAAACCCTACGTCAAAAACGCTACTTGGCAGATTTCCCAGTATCTCCCCTTTCTGACCATTGGGCTGATACTGTGGTCAGCGGATTCGCAGATCCGAAAGTTTACGTCGTTCAGACCTCCCCAAAAGTTATCGAACGCTGCATCCTCATGACTACAGACCCCGGCGATCTCGTGCTGGACCCGACCTGCGGCTCCGGCACCACCGCCTATGTCGCCGAACAATGGGGCCGGCGCTGGATCACTATCGACACCTCGCGCGTCTCCCTCGCGCTCGCCCGCTCGCGCCTCATGGGCGCGCGCTATCCCTATTATCTTCTCGCCGACAGTCCCGAGGGCCAACGCAAGGAAGGCGAGGTCACGCGCACGCTGCCGAAGTCCACGCCGACGCGCGGCGACATCCGCCATGGTTTCGTCTACGAGCGCGTGCCGCACATCACGCTAAAAAGCATCGCCAACAACGCCGAGATCGACGTGATCTGGGAGAAATGGCAGGAGAAGATCGAACCGATCCTTCGTGACCTTGGTGCGCTCTGTGGTGAAGAGTTCACCGCAAAGGACACGAAGGATGCGAAGGAATGGCTTGTCCCGCGCGAGTTTTCCAAGAGCTGGCCCGCCGCCGCCCAGCTGCTGCACGAAAATTTCTGGGAGGCGCGCATCGCGCGGCAAAAGGAGATCGACGCCTCGATCGCCGCAAAAGCCGAGTTCGAATATCTTTACGACAAACCCTATGTCGACAAGGACCGCATCCGCGTCGCCGGGCCCTTCACGGTCGAAAGCCTCTCGCCGCATCGCACCCTCGCCGTCGATTGGGACGACGAGCTGATCGACGTGCTGGAGGCGGGCGAAGGCAAGCGCCAGCCGCCGACGCGCGACGACGCCGTGACCGACTTCGCGCAGATGGTCCTCGAAAACCTGCGCGCCGCCGGCGTGCAGCAGGCGCATAAGGAGGATCGCATTACGTTTACCAGCCTTGTCGGCTGGCCGGGCGATTTCATCTGCGCCGAGGGCGTCTATTTTGAGGGCGAGAAGCAGAAGCGCGCGGGCGTGTTCATCGGCCCGGAATTCGGCACGGTGTCGCGCCCCGATCTTGTCGCCGCCGCGCGCGAGGCCGGCGACGCCGGTTTCGACGTGCTGATCGCCTGCGCGTTCAACTACGATGCTCATTCCGCCGAATTTGACAAGCTCGGCCGCTTACCCGTGCTGAAAGCGCGTATGAACCCCGACCTGCACATGAGCGTCGATCTGAAGACGACTAGCGCCGGTAATCTCTTCGTGATTTTCGGCGAGCCGGACATCAAGATCGAGGATGCGGGAGACGGCTTGATCCGCGTAAAGGTGTTCGGCGTGGATGTGTTCAAACCGCAGACCGGTGAGGTGATCTCGGAAGGCACGAGCGGCATCGCGCTATGGATGCTCGACACCGATTACAACGAAGAAAGCTTCTTTGTTCGCCACGCGTATTTTCTGGGCGCGAACGATCCTTACAAGGCGCTTAAGACGACCTTGAAGGCGGAGATCGATCAAGAGGCGTGGGACAGTCTGTATTCCGATACGTCGCGGCCGTTCCCGAAACCGAAATCAGGGCGGATTGCGGTGAAGGTCATCAATCATCTCGGCGACGAGGTGATGAAGGTTTTTGGGGTGGGCTGATGGAATTCCGCATCGCCGACACATTCACCGACAGCCTCGGCAGGCTGACGGCGCAGGAACAGAAAGCGGTGAAAACCACCGCCTTCGATCTGCAAATGAACCCCTCCGCGCCGGGGCTGTCGTTCCACAAGCTCGATCGCGCCAAGGATACGAATTTTTGGTCGGTGCGCGTCAACGCCGACATCCGCCTGATCGTGCATCGCACGGCGTCGAGCCTGCTGCTCGCCTATGTGGACCACCATGACGTAGCCTACAAATGGGCGGAACGGCGCAAGATCGAGCGTCATCCCACGACCGGCGCCATGCAGCTCGTCGAGGTGCGCGAGCGCGTCGAGGAAATCCAGATTTTCAATCGGGTCGAGGCCGCGGCGCCCATCGACGCCGCGCCGAAGCCAATGCTCTTCGACAACCTTCGCAAATTCGAACTGATGAGCTTTGGCGTTCCAGCGGAATGGGTCGACGACGTGCGCGCCGCCACCGAGGACACGCTGTTCGACATAATCAAGCATCTGCCGCAGGAAGCGCAGGAGGCCCTGCTGAAACTTGCCGTCGGCGAGAAGGTGGAGCCGCCGCCGGCGGTGTCCGTCGACGCCGATCCGTTCGCCCATCCCGACGCACAACGCCGCTTCCGCATTCTCACCAATGTCGAGGAGCTTCAGCGCGCCCTCGACTATCCATGGGACAAGTGGGCGGTCTTCCTTCACCCGGCGCAGCGGGAACTCGTCGAGAGAGACTACTCCGGGCCGGCGCGCGTTTCCGGCTCCGCCGGCACGGGCAAGACAATCGTCGCGCTGCATCGGGCAGTTCATCTCGCGCGCAAGCACGATGGCGCGAGGGTGTTGCTGACCACTTTTTCAGAGACGCTGGCGCGTTCACTGCGCGCAAAGCTGCGCCAACTGACGGCCAGCGAGCCGGCGCTCGCTGGCCGTCTCGTCACACAATCGCTCGGCGCACTCGCGCGCGATCTCTACGCGACGACTTTCGGACCGCCCAAGATCGCGTCTCAGGAGTTCGTCGCGCAGTTGCTCACGCAGGCGGCGGAGGCGCATGGCTCGAAATTCTCGCCGCAGTTCTTGCTGGGGGAATGGACCGACGTGGTAGACGCTTGGGGTCTCGCGACTTGGGACGCCTATCGCGACGTGTCGCGCCTCGGCCGCAAGACCCGCATCGGCGGCAAGCAGCGCGAGGCGCTGTGGGCGATTTTCGCGGAAGTGCGCTCCGCCCTCGTCACGCAAGAAGCCTCGACGCCGTCCGATATTTTCGGACGGCTCGCCGATCATCTGGCGAAAAGCTGCGAGCGGCCGTTCGAATTCGCGGTTGTCGATGAGGCGCAAGACCTCGGTGTCGCGGAGGCGAGGTTTTTCGCAGCGCTCGGCGGCACGCGCGCCGATGCGCTGTTCTTTGCCGGCGACCTCGGGCAGCGCATCTTCCAGCAGCCATTTTCATGGAAAACGCTGGGGATCGACGTGCGCGGGCGCTCGCATTCGTTGCGCATCAACTATCGCACGTCGCATCAAATCCGCAGCCAGGCGGACGGACTGCTGCCGTCGTCGATCACGGATGTCGACGGAGCGGCGGAAAGCCGGCGCGGGACGGTGTCCATCTTCGACGGGCCGCCGCCCGTGGTGCGGGTCTTCGAGAGCATCGACGCGGAAATCCGCGCCGTGGGGGCGTGGCTTTCCGAGCGACTGAAGGAAGGCCGTCAGCCGGAGGAAATCGCCGTGTTTGTCCGGTCGGAGCAACAATTGAAACGGGCGCAGGCCGCCGTGGCGTTGGCGGGCGCCGCCGCCGTGGAATTGACCGACAGGATCGAGACGAGCGCCGGCGGCATCGCGATCGGCGTCATGCATCTCGCGAAAGGGCTGGAGTTCCGCGCCGTCGTCGTGATGGCCTGCGACGACGACGCGCTCCCGCTTCAAGAGCGCATCGAGACGGTCGCCGATGACGCCGATCTGGAGGAAGTCTACAACACCGAACGCCACCTGCTTTACGTCGCATGCACTCGAGCGAGAGATCGCCTTTTAGTCGTGGGCGTTGCTCCCGGTTCGGAATTCCTCGACGATTTCAAGAAAGAGGGCCGATGATGAAAATGGTTTATCGAGATCGTTCCGCACGATGATCGCAAGATTGGCGTCAGTGCGTGTTCTTGCAATGGTGCATTTGGTTGGACAAAGGACAATCACGGCTCAATCCGACGGGTCAGGACCGCGAATGCGAAGCACTTGGGGTGCCTTCGTCCGGCGATGCGGGCGTTCTCTTCAATGTCCGATAAACCGGGATTTTCTGACAAGTAATTTGGTGTCGCGTTGGAATAAGACATCGAATCCAAAATGAGGAGGGCTATTCTTTCGACACGCCGGCGACGTCGATTGTCAATCGGCTGGCCGTTTCCGCCGGCACGGCAGTTTTCTTCGCTCCGTTCCGCGCCTTCACGAAACCCCGATCGCTGGCGATGAATCGAACCAGCATGGGGGCGATCAGTTTGGATGGCTCCAACGTCTGTCCGGTCTCGCGAGCAAGAATGTCCGCATAGGCTTTCAGATCACGATGCAGTGCCGCCGGCAATTCGACAGTCAGTTTCACAGGCCGCTCGTCGGGCACGACTGAGAGTTTGAGCTTGGTCATTTCGATCTCGTTTCAAGTCCCGTAAGGCGCCAGCACCAGGTCGCGGCTGACGATGACCCGCACAGGAAAACCCGGTCGGATCGTGAGCGTCGGCTGAATGTTGAGATTGCGCTGGACGATTTGTTGGCCGGTCTGGTTGAGGCTTTCCGAACCGCCGCGACGCAGGGTCTGAATGAGATTGCTTTCGTTGGTTCCGACGCCGGCCTGCGCTCCAATGCTCAAAATTGTGGAAAGGCCCGCCGCCTGAAACAGTTTCAGCCAGTGATTATCGACTTCGTCCTCGAGCCCGGCATAGCCGCCGGCATCGGCGCCTGGTTGACGCTCCAATACGATCGAGCGGCCATCCGGCAATATCAATCGATTCCAGACCAGCAGCACGCGCGACTGGCCGAAGGCGACTTGAGAGTCATAGACGCCGATCAGCTTCGCTCCCTGTGGAATGAGCAGATAGCGGCCGGTGGGGCTGTCATAGACATTTTCGGTCACTTGGGCGGTGATCTGGCCGGGCAGGTCCGAACGGATGCCTGTGACGAGAGCCGCCGGAATCACCGCGCCGGCCTGCACGACATAGCGCGAGGCCGGCGCCGTCAACCGATCGAGACTCACCGTGTGGCGATCGGCTGCGGCGTTGACGAAGGCGAGTTTGCGATCCTGCATGTTCTGGATCGCATTCGGATCGATCGGCGGCGCCTCGCCGGAAGCGGCGCCGGCGGATGCGGGCGCGCCGGTCGAGGCCAGGAGAGGCGCAGGATGCTCCTGAACATTTGTCGAGGCGAAGAGTTTTGCCGTCCGCGCCGCCTCCCGCTCTTGGCTGATTCGTTGTTGTTCGGGATCGACCTGCGTGGGAGCGGGCGTACCCTGGCCTTGCGCCGCGAGGATCGGCCTTCCGAGATCGCCCGGTAAGGGCGGCCCAAGCTTTGGGACTTCTCGCGGCAGGCCGGCATAGTCGCGCGGCAGGGCGGCGAGCCCATCGGCCGTGGTCTTGTTTTCCGTGTTGTAGAGTTCGGGGCCTGGCCCAGAGCGTCCACGCTCATGCAAGGCCCAAAGGACTGCGCCGAGCATGAGGGCGCTGGAGACGCCAGCGAGCGTGACGAGGACACGCCGCGACAGGCGCGTCACTGGCGGACGCTCGGGGCACAGCCGCAACTCCTCAGCCAGTTTCCGATCGCTCTCTGGCGCGCTCATATAGCGGGCCTTCCATCGGTTCGGATGATCCGCACCCGCTTTTGCGGATCGGCGCCAAAGCGCAGTTCAGCCGCCGCGAAGAGGCGATCGACGATCATATGGTTGCCGCGCACGCGATAATTGACGAGTTCGCTGCTTCCCGACGAGCCGATGACGAACAGCGGCGGCATTTCGCCTTGGGCAATGCCGCGTGGAAACTCGACATAGACTTTGCGGCCGTCGTCGAAGGCGCGCGTCGGGCGCCATGGCGCGGCGTCACCCTCGATCGCATATCGGAAATTCAGATTGGCGAGATCGAGACCCGTATCGACCGGCATGATCGCTTCGGCCGCCGCGTTCTGCCTGCGGAAGGCGAGAAGCTGATCCTGGCTGTAGAGCCAGGAGACCGAAGCCATATAGGTCTTCTCTGTCGAGCGGAGCTCCAGATGATAAGTGCGCCGGTCGGTGTTGATGACCAGATTGGTCATGAGGTCTGCGCGCGTCGGCTTGACCATGATGTGGATTTTCTTCGTTGCTCCCGAACCGCTCTCGGTGTCGCCGATGATCCAGCGCACCGTGTCGCCAGCGGCGACAGGACCGGAACCGACGAGCTGCTCGCCATCCTGCAGGGCGATGTCGGTGATTTCGCCTGGCGCGGCATAGACTTGATAGAGAGCGCCATCCGCAAAGGGGTAGATTTGGACGGCGTTGATATAGCCGCCGCGGCTTGGCTGCATGCGCGCGGCGGCATTCGCCTGTTCGACGCGCAGCTTTGGATCGGCGGGCTCGGGCGCCGCCTCTTTGATCCCGCCCGGAAGCAGTTTGAGCTGACCCGGCAATGGCAGGAGCTTGGGGATTTCGACGACTTTGACGGAGCGCGGCGGATCGGCTTGCAGCAACGCCGCTTGCGGAGAATCGTCATAGTCGATCTCCGGCGGCTTGAAGGTCGAGCAGGCGCCAAGAGCGGTGGAGCCGAGAAGAACGAGCGCAAAAGCGCGAAGCGGCGGCGTCATTGTCCGAGCTCCTTCGACCAGTTGATGGCGTGGATGAAGACGCCCAAGGGGTTTTTCGTGAGGCGATCGGCGTCGCGCGGGGGCTGGACGACGATCGTGAAAATGGCGGTCCAGCGTTCGGTCGTAGCGAGGCTGGCGTTCTCGTAGCGGCGCTCGATCCAGGCGACGCGGAAGGACTCGTTCGAGGCGCGGATTACGCTGGAGACGTCGACCGCGATCTGGATTTGCCCGATCTTGGCGAAGGGGTCATTGGCGCGGGCGTAATCATTGAGCGTCAGCGCACCCTTGTCCGTCACGAAATCATAGGCGTGCAGCCAATTCTGGCGGACGATGATCGGGTCAGCCGGGATCGAGCGGACATGTTCGATGAAGCGCGCCAGATGCCAGGCGATTTGCGGGTCGGTCGGCCTATAGTCGGCGATGGCGGGTGCGACGGCCTGAGCCTCGCCCAGCTTGTCGATCTGCACCACCCAGGGGACGATCGCGCCGCGCGCGCTCTGCCAGACGAGACCGGCGGCGAGGCCAGCGGCAAGAAGCAGATTGCCAAAGGCGATGAGCCGCCAATTGTAGGCCTGGGCGCGCGCCGAGCCGATGCGCTCGTCCCAAACTTGCGCGGCTTTTTGGTAGGGCGTCTCGGGTTCGGGCGTTCGCCCGTAACGGACGGATGGTCTCTTGAACATCAGCGCTCCTGCGAGAGATTGACGGAAGTTCCGGCACCATGAGAATCGCCGGAACGGACGGTGTGCGCGGCGACGGAAAGCCCATGGCTGACGGATTGGCCGTGCTTCATGCGCCGCGCCCAGGCGGGTTCGCCGCCGGTCGTTTGCGCGGAGCCAGACCCGACGCGATCGATCGAGGCGCCTGTCCCCACGGCGGCGGCGCCCACGGGCGAAGACGGTCGCTCGACGGAGGCGGATGCTCCCGTTCCCGGCCCACCAATTGGCCCCGAAGGCGCTGGGCCAGGAGCCGAACCGCGAGGACCGGATTCTTTTGGGCCTCGGCCGGGCGGAATGGTCGTCGCGGCGATGGCGTTGCGATCGCCCGTTAGACTCGCAAGCGAGCCACCAGCGAGCCGCGCGGCGCCCAAGCCAGCGACGGCGGCGCCTCCGGCGACAAGGCCCGTTCCGACGACCGCTCCCGCGCCGAGCTGCGGCCCGCCCGACACAATGCCATTGGCGATGCCAGGGCCGAACATGCCGAGGCCCAATAGCGCGAGCGCCGCGAGCATGATCGCCATCGCGTCCTCGATGGTCGGTTGCGCGCCGCCAAAACCTTGGGTGAATTGAGCGAACAGCGTCGAGCCGATGCCGACGATGACGGCGAGAACCAGCACCTTGACGCCGGAGGACACGACGTTGCCGAGCACCCGCTCGGCGAGGAAGGCGGTTTTGCCAAAGAGGCCGAACGGGATCAGCACGAAGCCGGCGAGCGTCGTCAATTTGAATTCGATGAGGGTGACGAAGAGCTGGATGGCGAGAATGAAGAAGCTGAGAAGAACGACGGCCCAGGCGAACAGCAGCACGACAATCTGGACGAAATTCTCGAAGAAGGCGACATAGCCCATGAGCCCGGAAATGGATTCGAGGATCGGCCGTCCGGCGTCGATGCCGATTTGCGCGACGCGGCCGGGCCGCAGGAAATCCACTTCGCTGAGGCCCGCGCCCGCCGCCTTCAGACCAAGACCGGCGAAACTTTCAAAAATGATTTTGGCGAGATTGTTCCAGTTGCCGATGAGGTAAGCGAAGACGCCGACGAACAGAGTCTTCTTGACGAGGCGCGCGATGATGTCTTCGTCCGGCCCCATGCTCCAGAACAGAGCCGCAAGCGTGATGTCGATCGCAGCCAAGGTCGACGCCAGAAAACTCACCTCGCCGCCGAGCAGGCCGAAGCCGCTGTCGATGTAGCGGGTGAAGGTTTCCAGAAATCGATCGATGACGCCGGTTCCGCCCATGGCTTCACTCGCCCTTTGGAGCGCTGCCGAGCGGCGGGATCGGTTGAGGCGTTTGGCTCGGGGCGGAGGGGAACATGTCGAGCGGCTTGCGGGCGTCGTCAGTCCTCTTGCCGGGTGCCAGGAATTTTCGCCGCCGCTCGGCCCATTCCTCCATGCAAGCTGGGTCGTCGGCTTCTTCGACGCTCAGAGTCCGGCAGCGCGACGGCTCACTGTCGAAAGGATTTATGGGAGACGGCGCGCAAATACGGGATGGCGATTGCGCGATATCCGCATCGCCTGTCCAATGGACGACGACGATCGCGATCGCGCCGATCACGACGCCAAGCGCGAGGTAACGGAAATCTTGCGGATGGAAGCCGCTCTCGGTCTTCATCGGCTTTCCCCTCAATTGTGGAACATGGAGACATTGCCGGGCTGATAGCTCTGACCCGGCGCGATGAAGCGGCGCATTTGTTCGCGCGCCTGTTCCTGCGCCTCGGCCTGCCGAGCCATCTCCAGCGATTGGGCGCGGCCTTGTGAGGCGAGAAGCGCCGTTACATCGGCGAGCTGTTTGCTCTGCAAGGCGAGCAGCTGATTGCCGGCTTGCGAGGCTTGCAGAGCGCCGGCCGCCGACTGGCTCGATGAGACAAGCGCATTGGCTTCCGTTCGCGAGGTTTCGACGCCTTGCACGATTCCAGCTTGCACACGCAGCGCGTCCTGAAACCCCGCCACGGAATTCTGCCAGCGCTGCTGCGCGCCGGCGATCAGCGCGGCGGAACTTGTCGTCGTGCTCGCCGCGCCATATTGGGTCGTGAATGCGCGATCGATTTGCTGCACGTCATAGGCGATGCGCTGCGCCTGATTGAGCAGCTGTTGCGTTTGCGCGATCGATTGCTGAATGGTCTGCAAGGACGAATAGGGCAGACTCGCGAGGTTGCGCGCCTGATTTATCAACATCCGCGCCTGGTTTTGCAGGCCGGTGATCTGATTGTTGATCTGCTGGAGCGTGTTCGCCGCCGTGATGACGTTCTGCGCGTAATTGCTTGGATCGAACACCACAAATTGCGCGGACGCGGGCGCGCCTAGCGACAGCGACAAGACGACGGCACCCGCCGTCGTGAGTTTACGGACAGGTTTCATGTTGAGGTCTCCAGACTGTCGTGGTGGGAAATGATCTCGGCGGCCCATTCGAGGCCACGATGTTCGAGCCAGCCGCGTGCGAAACCCTCGCGGCCATGCTCGTTCATCACTTTTGCAATTGCGGTCTGGTCGCTTTTCGAAGAAGCGGCCGTGAAGGCGAGCGCGACCGGGCCGAGGCCCAGTTCAAACAGACGATTGCCACGCCGCGACTGGCAGTAGTAATCGCGCTTGGGTGTGGCCCGCGCGATGATCTCGATCTGCCGATCGTTCAATCCAAAGCGGCGATAGACGCTCAAGATTTGCGGCTCGATCGCTCGCTCATTGGGCAGGAACAATCGTGTCGGGCAGCTCTCGATGATCGCGGGCGCAATCGGACTCGTTTCGATGTCGGCGAGCGATTGGGTGGCGAAGACGACCGAGGCGTTCTTCTTTCTCAGCGTTTTGAGCCATTCGCGCAACTGCGCCGAAAAACCAGGATCGTCGAGCGCAAGCCAGCCCTCGTCGACGATGAGAAGCGTCGGCGAACCATCGAGCCGGCCTTCGATGCGATGAAAAAGATAGGCGAGCACGGCCGGCGCGGCGCTGGCGCCAATCAGACCTTCCGTCTCGAACGCCTGGACACTCGATTGGCCCAGATGTTCGATGTCGGCGTCGAGGAGGCGTCCATGCGGCCCGCCGAGGCAATAGGGTCTTAACGCGCGTTTCAGCGCATTGGATTGTAACAGGACAGAGAGGCCGGTGAGCGTGCGCTCATGGATCGGCGCCGACGCCAGCGAGCCGAGCGCTGTCCAAAGATGCTCCTTCACCTCCGGCGTGACGGTCACGCCTTCGCGGGCGAGGATCGCCGCCACCCATTCGGCGGCCCAGGCGCGCTCGGCCGGTTCATCGATATGGGTCAGAGGCTGCAATGCCACGGGTTCGATCGCATCGTCTGTCAGCGAGCCGCCGAGATCGTGCCAATCGCCGCCCATGGCGAGCGTCGCGGCGCGCGCCGAACCGCCGAAGTCGAAGACGAATACCTGGGAGCGCGCATATCGCCTGAACTGCAACGCCATCAGCGCCAGCAACACACTTTTTCCTGCGCCGGTCGGGCCAACAATCAGCGTGTGGCCGACGTCGCCGACATGGAGCGAGAAGCGGAACGGGGTGGACCCTTCCGTCTTCGCGAGGAACAGCGGCGGCGCGTTGAGATGCGCATCGGTCAATGGTCCCGCCCAGACCGCCGAGAGCGGGATCATATGCGCGAGATTGATGGTCGAGATCGGCGGCTGGCGGACATTGGCGTAGACATGGCCCGGCAGCGAGCCGAGCCAAGCCTCGATGGCGTTGACCGTTTCGACCATGCAGGTGAAATCGCGGCCCTGGATGATTTTTTCCGCGAGCCGCAGCTTTTCATCGGCGCTGCGGGCGTCTTCATCCCAAACTGTCAGAGTAGCGGTCACATAGGATTCGCCGATCAGATCGGAGCCCAGATCCTGCAACGCCGCGTCGGCATCGAGCGCCTTGTTGTGGGCGTCGGTGTCCAGAAGCGCGGATGCTTCGTTGGTCATCACCTCCTTCAAAATCGCGAGAATGGATTTGCGCTTGGCAAACCATTGCCGGCGGATGCGCGTGAGAATTTTCGTGGCGTCGGTCTTGTCGAGCGTGATGGCGCGCGTCGACCAGCGATACGGGAAACTCAGCCGGCTGAGTTCGTCGAGAATGCCGGGATGAGTCGACGACGGAAATCCCATGATGGTGAGGGTGCGCAAATGCCCGTTCCCGAGCCGGGGTTCGAGGCCTCCGGCCAGCGGCTCGTCCACCAGAATGGCGTCGAGGTGCATGGGCGTCTCGGGGACGCGCAGGCGATGCCGCTTTGTCGAGACGCAGGAATGCAAATAGGTCAGCGTCTCGGCGTCGGTCAGCCATTCAGCTTCTGGCGCGAAGCCTTCGACGAGTTGCAGCACACGGTTCGTGCGGTCGACAAAACTTTTCAGCGCCTCCTGCGCGCTGGCCGCGTCATCGTGGTCACGACCCTCGTAGAGCCAGCCTTCCGCGCGCGCCGCGTCTTCCGCCGGCGGCAAGAACAGGAAGGTGAGATAATAGGCGCTCTCGAAATGAGCGCCTTCTTGCTCGAACTGCGCCTTGCGCTCGACGTCGATCAGCGCCGATACGGAATCGGGAAATATGCTCGAAGGATAATTTTGCGCGGGGTTGCGCTGGGCTTCCACAAATATCGCCCAGCCGGAGCCAAGGCGCCGCAAGGCATTGTTGAGCCGCGCCACGGCGCCGACCAGTTCCGCTGGCGTTGCGCTGTCGAGATCGGGCCCGCGAAACTGCGCCGTGCGCTGAAAGGAGCCATCCTTGTTGAGCACAACGCCGGGCGCGACCAGCGCCGCCCAGGGCAGGAAATCCGCGAGGTTTTGCGGCTTTTTGCGATATTCGGCGAGGTTCAGCATGGCCGTGCCTCACGAGCCGAGATGCGCGGGGTAGCGCAGATGTCGGCGCACCACGTCGACAAAGAACGGATCGCGTTTCGCTGCCCAGGCGGAGGCGAATTGTGCGACGGCCCAGAATACGAGGCCGGCGATCCACAGGCGCAGGCCGAGACCCAGAGCCGCCGCCAGCGTCCCATTGAGGATCGCGACCGAGCGCGGCGCGCCGCCGAGGAGAATCGGCTCGGTCAACGCACGGTGGACGGGAACCCTGAAGCCCGCGATCGGCATGTCCGACTGAAAGGATGTATTCTCCATCAGATCAGCGCCCCGCCGCCGAAGGAGAAGAATGACAGGAAGAAGCTCGATGCAGCGAAGGCAATCGACAGTCCGAAGACGATCTGCACCAGACGGCGAAAGCCTCCAGAAGTGTCGCCGAAGGCGAGCGTCAGACCCGTGGTGATGATGATGATCACCGCGATGATTTTGGCGACCGGGCCTTCGATCGATTGAAGTATCTGCTGGAGCGGCTGCTCCCAAGGCATATTGGAGCCGGCGGCGAAGGCTGGCGTCGAGAGAGCGGCGAGGCCGACGAGCAGGATGGCCGAGCCAAGCCGCTTGCGAAGAAAACCCGGGTTCATCAGTCGTCTCCAAATTGGATGTGTGTGAGATCGGCAAGAGCGTAATCACCGGAGGCGTTCAGTCCCTCGACCGCGGCGAGTTCGGCGAGGCGGCGTTCGGAACCACGTCCGGCGAGAACCGCGATGATCTGGATCGTCTCGGCGATCATCGCGCGCGGCACGGTGACGACGGCTTCCTGAATGAGCTGTTCGAGACGGCGCAGCGCGCCGAGCGCCGATCCCGCGTGAATGGTGCCGACGCCGCCGGGATGTCCGGTTCCCCATGCCTTCAGGAGGTCGAGGGCTTCGCTCCCGCGCACTTCGCCGATCGGGATGCGATCGGGCCGCAGTCGCAATGACGAGCGCACGAGATCGGACAACGAGGCGACGCCATCCTTCGTGCGCAGCGACACGAGATTTTCCGCCGCGCATTGCAGTTCGCGCGTATCCTCGATTAGCACCACGCGGTCATTGGTTTTGGCGACTTCGGCGAGCAATGCGTTGACGAGCGTCGTCTTGCCGGTGGACGTACCGCCGGCGACCAGGACATTTTTTCGCTCCGCAACGGCTGCCCGAAGAATTGCCGCCTGTTCCTTCCCCATGATCCCGGCGGCGACATAATCGTCGAGCGTGAAGACGGCGACCGCCGGCTTGCGGATGGCGAAGGCCGGCGCGGCGACCACGGGCGGCAACAACCCTTCGAAGCGCTCTCCCGTCTCGGGCAGCTCGGCCGAGACGCGCGGCGCCCCCGAATGGACCTCGGCGCCGACATGATGCGCGACCAGCCGCACGATGCGCTCGCCGTCCTCGGCCGATAGGCTCGCTCCCGCATCTTCCAGCCCGTTCGTCAACCGATCGAGCCAGAGCTTTCCATCGGGATTGAGCATGATCTCGACGATGTTTTCGTCATCGAGCCATTCGGCGATGGCCGGGCCAAGCGCCGTGCGCAACATCCGCGCGCCGCGTGAGACCGCTTCCGCATTGTGAAATTGAGCCGCCACATTCACCCCCAGTGTCCTCCGAACAGCGCGTGCGCGGTTCGAAGCCGGGGTCGATTAAGAAGGACCGAAGCAGGACCGACGCAACAGGTCTATTGGCGTCGGAGTGCTCTGGCGCACAAAGAGAGGAGAACGGCGAGCCGGCGTGCGTTCGACGGTGGGTTGAATGAACGGTCGACAACTATCAGCGATCATTGGTCGAGTCGTCCATTGGCTCCGGTTTGAAACTTCCGGCGACGTCGTCGGGTATCTCCTGAAGCAGGCTCTGTCCTTTCTGCAGGCGTCGGCCAAGCGCTTCGATGAAGCCTTCATAGCGCTCGCGGCCCTTGATCTGCGCAGCCGCCTGCGCATCACTCGGCAGAGGCGGCGTGATGGTCAACCAAAAGCGCACGAACAGCGCCAGCGTCTCAGTCGATATTCCGACGTTGCGCTCGAGCCGTTGGACCTGTCGGGACAGCCGGTCGAGACGACGGGCAAAGGCGGCCTCTCGTCGATCGGCGCCGTCGGGCGACAAGAAGGATGCGACAGCGGCCTCGACGATCCCCGAGCGGGACAATCCCTTCCGGTCCGCTAGATCCACGATCTCTTTCAGCATCCCCGGCGGGAAGTAGACGTTCATCCGGTCGCGCATTGTCGAGTCCTTACATGTCGAGGCCGTCATCAGGATCGAGCGAAGCCTGACGCGCAAGGCCGCGCACTTGCTGACGCATTACGCGCATTTGGCGCGCGGCGTCTTCTGGTTCATCGTCCATCACCGCGAATTCCTCGTGTGGAGGCGCATTCGCCGTCTCTTTCACGATCGCTACATGGTCGGGCAATTCGGGTTCTCGGCGCAGACCGCCATTGGCGACGTCCTCGGCTTTTTCGATTTCGGCGAGGAGCGCGCCGGATGGTTTCTTGGGGTCGAGCGCAGACCAGTTGTCGGGCTTCGGCTGCTCTGGTGTGATAGCGAGCTCGGGCGGCGGCAGAACACGCTCGCTCAGCCGCTTGTCCTCGAAATATCGCGCCTTCTTCGCCCGGATCGGCGGCGTCCCCGCCAGCATGACGATCTCATCAGTGGGCGGGAGCTGCATCACCTCGCCGGGAGTGAGCAATGGTCGCGCGGTCTCGGATCGCGAGACCATGAGATGCCCGAGCCAGGGCGAAAGCCGATGCCCGGCGTAGTTCTTCATCGCCTTCATTTCGGTCGCGGTGCCGAGCGCGTCGGAGACGCGCTTCGCGGTGCGCTCGTCGTTGGTCGCGAAGCTCACACGGACATGACAGTTGTCGAGGATCGAATTGTTCGCGCCATAGGCTTTCTCGATCTGGTTGAGAGACTGCGCGATCAGGAACGCCTTGAGCCCATAGCCCGCCATGAACGCCAGAGCGCTCTCGAAAAAATCGAGACGGCCGAGTGCGGGAAACTCGTCGAGCATGAGCAGCACGCGATGACGACGGTTCTTTGCGTGCAGATCCTCTGTCAGCCGCCGGCCGATCTGGTTCAGCACCAAGCGGATCAGCGGCTTGGTGCGGCTGATGTCGGAGGGTGGCACCACGAGGTAGAGCGTCGCCGGGCGATCGTCGGCGATCAGGTCGGTGATGCGCCAGTCGCAACGCCGCGTGACCTGTGCAACCACAGGGTCACGATAGAGACCGAGAAACGACATGGCGGTGGAGAGCACGCCCGATCGCTCATTGTCGGACTTGTTCAGAAGCTCCCGCGCCGTGGACGCCACCACGGGATGCGTTTCGGCGTTCCCCAGGTGGGGCGTGGTCATCATCGCCTGCAGCGTCGCCTCGATCGGACGCTTCGGATCGGAGAGGAAGGCGGCGACGCCGGCGAGTGTCTTATCCGCCTCGGCATAAAGGACATGCAGGATGGCGCCGACCAGCAATGAGTGACTGGTCTTCTCCCAATGGTTCCGACGCTCCAGGGAACCTTCAGGGTCGACCAGCACGTCGGCGACGTTCTGGACATCGCGGACCTCCCATTCACCGCGGCGAACCTCGAGCAGGGGATTATAGGCGGCAGACGCCGCGTTGGTCGGATCGAACAGCATTACGCGGCCATTTCGCGCGCGGAAGCCGGCGGTGAGAGTCCAGTTTTCGCCCTTGATGTCGTGGACGATGGCAGAGCCCGGCCAGGTCAGCAGCGATGGGACCACGAGGCCGACGCCTTTGCCGGAACGCGTGGGCGCGAAGCACAGGACATGCTCCGGCCCGTCGTGCCGGAGATAGTCGCGCTCCAACCTGCCCAGGACGACGCCGTCTGGTCCGAGCAGCCCGGCGCTCTTTATCTCGATGGGTGTCGCCCAGCGCGCCGATCCATAGGTCTCGATGTTCTTCGCCTCACGGGCGCGCCAGACGGACATACCGATGGCGACGGCGATCGAGATGAACCCGCCGGACGCCGCGATATAGGCACCCTCGACGAAGATCGGCGGCGCATAGGCGTCATAGGCGTACCACCACCAGAAGAATGCGGGAGGGAGATAGACAGGCAGTCCACGCGCCAGCTCGAACCAGGGTTCACCGAGCTGAGGTTGGAAACCAAGCCGCCACGCCGTCCACTGCGTCGCGGCCCAGATCGTGACGAGCACGATCAGGAACACAACGATGATCTGGCCCCATAGGATCTTGGTGGCGGACAACTCTTGGTTCCTCGACAGCAAATGCCATCAAGGTCGGAGCCCACCCCCTTTGTGACAAGGTCTGATTGCGGTTGAGCTGACAAACAGCAATTGTGGCGTATAAATACCGAAAACAGCGTAGGATCGACGACGCAGCAACCCAGGCTATTGGGCTGGTGCAGCCTGGGACACAGACGATTCGTCAGCTTCATCAGTTGCCGTCGAGTTTTCAGGATCGGCTTCTTCTTCGATGAACACGCCTTCAAGAAATTGACTATGCCTTTCCTGAAGGTAGCGTATCGCCGCACTCTCGTCCGCCGTATGTTGTAAGTGCTCCTGAAAAAACTGAAGGCGTGCACGGTTTTCTTCGATCAACTCACCCCAGGTCTTGATACCAACGGTCATATTCGGCCCACGGCTGACGAGCCGCCTTTCTGCATCCGGTCCATTGTCCATCTCACTCTTGGCGTAATCGTCATAGGCGTTTGAGACCAACCAAAAATGCCATCGAACGCCTTTAACCGTGCTGAACCTTTCATCGTTAGTGACGGCTATTGAATATTTCTTTGCCTGCGTAATTTCGTCCGCACCAATTTTTACTTTCGGCGCTTTCAACTCAACGACCATATGCTCAATATCGTTTGCGCGATGGCGCCTTGTCGCGCGCGAAAACATGAGGTCTATAATTCCTCTTGACTTTCCAATTACCTTTACGGGATCGTCGATTAAGATATCCGGGGCAAGATATTTTTTGTGTTTCTCCAGAACTCGTTTTAGGTCTTGATCGCTTACCCAGAGGTTGTATTCCTCTCCAAATACCCACGTGTTCTCAGCGAGTATTTTGTGAAGCTGTGTTCGCTCTTTAATACGCCCCTTTGTTTCGGGATTAAAGACAATATTCTCAAGTGCAGAGATAAACTTCAG
>JALHNR010000017.1 GCA_022843525.1 Methylocystis sp.
GAAGGTCGGAGACCGAGACATTCGCGCCGGCGATGTCGTACAGCTCACCGTCGTCTTCGAGGAGGAAATGATGGTGGTCGGCGGTGTTGGTGTCGAAATACACCCGGGCGCCGTCGACAGCGATCTCCCGCAGCAAGCCGGCCTGGGTGAACTGGTGGAGCGCATTGTACACGGTCGCGAGCGACACGGAGAGATTGGCGGCCAGCGCCTCTTCGTAGAGCCGCTCCGCCGTCACATGACGATCGCCGCTCTGACCAAACAACAGTTCGCCGAGCGCCAGCCGCTGGCGGGTGGGCCGCAGCCCGGCGTCGGCCAGCAGCTCTGCGGCCGGCTTGCGGGGCGCAGAGTCTGGCGGAACGGTCGAATTTGGCTCGGCGTCCATTGCAGCGGCTCGCGGTTTTCTACTATCGCGGTTTTCTCCATGGCATCATAGGGGGAATGGCGGGAAATTCAACGCCGCTCGGGCGTTGCGACCCCGCTTGCGACGGCGCTTCCGGCCCGGGCGAGGCTATGTTACGGATCGCTTCGCTCAGGAGCGGCTAAGACCGGAGCCGCCGCCTGCGCAGAAAAATAAGGGCGCCTTGTGAGGGCGCTTGGGGAGGATGGGCCTTCAAAGGCCTCAACGCGAGGAACACAGGACGATGGGCGAAAGGCGCTCCTCATTCGGCTACGAGGATTTACTGGCGTGCGGCGAGGAGAAGCTGTTCGGCCCCGGAAATGCGCAGCTGCCGCTGCCGCCAATGCTGATGTTCGACCGGATCACCGAGATCTTCGAAGACGGCGGCGAGCACGGCAAAGGCTACATGCGCGCCGAACTCGACATTAAGCCGAGCCTCTGGTTCTTCGACTGCCATTTCAAGGGCAATCCGGTGATGCCCGGCTGCCTTGGCCTCGACGCGCTGTGGCAGATGGTCGGCTTCTATCTCGCCTGGCTCGACAATCCCGGACGCGGCATGGCGCTTGGCGTCGGCGAGGTGAAATTCAGCGGGCAAGTCCGCCCGACCGTGAAGAAGGTGACCTACGGCATCGACTTCAAGCGCGTTTTCAAGGGCAAGCTTGTGCTTGGCATCGCCGATGGCTGGGTCGCAGCCGACGGAGAGCGCATCTATGAAGCGAAAGATTTGAAGGTCGGGCTCGCCAAGGCCGAGGCGCCGGCCGCCGCCTGAAGCGCACAGCAAGGCGCGGGAAAGCGCCGCCAAGGAGTTGGACAATGAGACGAGTCGTCGTCACCGGCATGGGAATTGTGTCGTCGATCGGCAACACCACCCAGGAAGTGATCGCTTCGCTACGCGAGGCGAAGTCGGGCATTTCGCGCGCGGAGAAATACGCCGAACTCGGCTTCCGCTCGCAGGTCTACGGAATGCCGACGCTCGACCCCTCGACGATCGTCGATCGCCGCGCCATGCGCTTCCATGCGACCGGCACGGCGTGGAACCATGTCGCCATGGATCAGGCGATCGCCGACGCTGGCCTGACCGAAGCGGAAATCTCCAACGAGCGCACGGGAATCATCATGGGGTCGGGCGGCCCCTCGACCCACACGCTTGTCGAATCCGCCGACATCACCCGCACCAAGGGACCCAAGCGCGTCGGTCCCTTCGCCGTGCCGAAAAGCATGTCTTCGACAGCTTCGGCGACGCTTGCGGTCTGGTTCAAGATCAAGGGCGTCAACTATTCGATCTCGTCCGCCTGCGCCACGTCCAATCACTGCATCGGCAACGCCTACGAACTGATTCAATACGGCAAGCAGGACATGATCTTCGCGGGCGGCTGCGAGGAGTTGGAGTGGGAGCTCTCGGTCCTTTTCGACGCCATGGGCGCGATGTCCTCCTCCTACAATGATCGGCCGGCGACGGCTTCGCGCGCCTATGACAAGAATCGCGACGGATTCGTCATCGCCGGCGGCGCCGGCGTGCTGGTGCTCGAAGAACTCGAACACGCCAAGGCGCGCGGCGCGAAGATCTACGCCGAAGTCGCCGGCTATGGCGCGACCTCCGACGGCCATGACATGGTGGCGCCCTCGGGCGAGGGCGCGGTGCGCTGCATGCAGCAGGCGCTCGCGACGGTGAAATGCCCGATCGACTATATCAACCCCCACGCTACGGCGACCCCGGTCGGCGACGCCAAGGAAATCGAGGCGCTGCGCAAAGTGTTCGGGGTCGGCGACAAATGTCCGCCGATCGCCGCAACGAAATCGCTGACCGGCCATTCGCTCGGCGCGACGGGCGTGCAGGAGGCGATCTATTCCCTGTTGATGATGCAGAACGGCTTCATCTGCGAAAGCGCCCATATCGAGGATCTCGATCCGGATTTCGCTGATATGCCGATCCTGCGCGAGCGGCGCGACAATGTGAAGCTCGGCGCGGTGCTGTCCAACTCCTTCGGTTTTGGCGGCACCAATGCGACATTGGTGTTCAAGCATCCAGACGCCTGACGCCGATCCCTCGCGATAGTCATGGCCGGGCTTGTTCCGGCCATGGACGTCGAGACATTCCCGCCGGCGTTTAGGAGAAGGCGATTCTTCCAGTGGATGGATTGCGAACGAGCGGCGCTCGTGGATAGAGGTATCGCCGCTGCGGCCGGCCGATAACGTCCGTTCTTCTTTGCTGTTTGCGTCTCCGCAGGGCTTAGGCCCAATCTTTCGATCTCTCCTACGATGACAATCGCCATATGACAGTTTCAACCGGTCTCATGCAGGGTAAGCGCGGCCTCATCATGGGCGTCGCCAATGATCATTCGATCGCCTATGGCGTCGCGCGCGTTCTTGCGCGCCACGGCGCGACGCTCGCATTCACCTATCAGGGCGAGGCGCTGGGCAAGCGCGTCAAGCCGCTCGCGCAGGAGCTCGGGTCGAACCTTGTGCTGCCGTGCGACGCCGAGGACATTTCGACGGTGGATCAGGTGTTCGCCCGTCTCGAACATGAGTGGGGCGATATGGATTTTCTCGTCCACTCCATCGCCTATTCCGACAAAAGCGAATTGAAGGGACTCTACGCCGACACCTCGCGCGAGAATTTCATTCGGACGCTTGTCATTTCCTGTTTTTCCTTCACCGAAGCCGCGCGCCGCGCCGCCACGCTGATGAAGAACGGCGGATCGCTGCTGACGGTGAGCTTCGGCGGCGGCACCCATGTCATGCCGAATTACAACGTCATGGGCGTGGCGAAGGCGGCGCTCGACTCATCGGTGCGCTATCTTGCCGCCGACTTCGGCGATCGCGGCATTCGGGTGAATGCGCTGTCGCCCGGCCCGGTGCGCACCATGGCGGGCGCTGGCATCACAGGCGCGCGAGCGATGGGCGCGTTTCAAAAAAAGCATTGTCCATTGCGCCGGATGATCACGCTTGATGAAATCGGCGGCTCGGCGCTTTATTTGCTGTCGGAGCTGTCGGGCGGCGTGACGGGCGAAGTTCATCTTGTCGACGCCGGCTATAATATCATGTTGCAGCCGCGTCCCGAGGATCTCAACGGCGAGGAGTAAGGCGATGAGGATAGCGCTGTCTTTAGGCTTGGTCTTCATTGCGGCGCCGGCGATGGCCGCGAGCGCGGATCCGACGACCGGCGCGCGGATCGCCAAAGCCGAATGCGCCTCATGCCATGCGGTTGGCGCCGACGCAGAGGCCAAGAGCCCGGATCCCAAGGCGCCGCGCTTTATCGATGTGGCGAATATGCCTTCGGCGACGGAACTGTCGCTCAAAGTTTTTCTGCGCTCTTCGCACAAGAACATGCCCAACATCATTCTCGCCCGCGAAGAGATCGACTCGCTGGCGAGCTATATTTTGGGGCTTGGCGGCAAATAGCCGCCAAGCCGGTCGCATGGTATTCGCGCAGTAAATTATGCGGCCATTTTCTGTTTGGACATTCTGCGGCATTCCTCGGCGCAGCGACGGCATTCGTCGGCGCATGCCTTCATGTCCGGAATAGGATCGCACTCCTTGGCGCAGGTTTCGCAAGCCTCGGCGCAAAGCACGCACATCTGTTTGGCCAGCGGCGAATTCATCAGCATCATTTGCGTGCTGTTGCGGCACATATCGGCGCAGGCGATCATCGCGCGGAAATGTTTGGGCTTCACATGCTCGCCGCCTTCCTCGAGGCAATGGGTCATCGCCATGCCGAAGCACATCTGATAACAGTTCAGGCAGGCGTCGATGCAGGCCTGCATTTCCTTCGGGATCATGTGCATGATGGATCGTTCCTCTTACAGGCTGTCCGCCTCCCGCCGCCACGCAGGCAGCTAGTTCACCGGCCTCGCAGGTCAAGATTTGCGCCTTAGGCGCGGGACGGCCGGTCACGCTTCAGCCTTTGAGAAACAGGCGCAGGCTTGACGTCCAATCGCCGAGCGCCAACCTTTTGAGAGGCGAGCGCCCCGGAGAACGTGCTAGTCATCGCCATGCCAGTCATCGCCATGACATGATCGAGGGATTGAACCGGATGACGCTTGCATGAAAACAAAGGCAAGCTTCAGGCGAGCTGACGAGTACGAGGGTTGTGCATTGAAGGCTCCGAGATCCGGGCGCTGGATGCGAGGGCGGCTTGACCCCGCGCGATAACGATGTGTTCGAAGCCACGACGCCGGGGCTGCCCGTCGTGAGGCCACAAGCAAGCGGCAGATTTTTTGGGTCGCTGCGTCAACGGCTGCCGAGAGGCGCGCTCAGTGCGCTGGGCGTGGCGGCCAGTCTCGCCGTCTTTGCGCTGGCCGCTTATATTCTGGGCCGAACGCTCTCAAGCCTCAGCTACGCCGATCTGCTGAACGCTTTTCGCGCGACCAGCGGCGCGCAGATTCTCGCGTCCTTGGCCCTCTCCGCGCTCTCCTATCTTTTTCTGACCGGTTATGACGTCGTCGCGCTCTATCATATGAGAACGCGTGCGCCCTACAGGGTCGCTGCGCTCGCGTCCTTCGCAAGCTACGCCATTTCTTTCAACCTCGGATTTCCGATCATCACCAGTGCGGCCGTGCGCTACTGGATCTACTCGCGCGTCGCATTAAACGCGGTGCAGGTCGCCAACATCACGGTCTTCGCCGGCGTCACGTTCTGGCTCGGAATGACGTTGGTGATGGGCATAGGCTTCATCTATGGCGCGGACGCGCTTGCGGGGCTCGATGGCTTGCCAGCCTTCCTTCACATCATTCCTGGCGTGCTCATACTTGCCGGCGTGCTCTTTTATTTCGCCTGGGTGACGGTTGATCGCCGCAGCATTCGGCTTCGCGGCCATGCTCTCGAGCTGCCGGGTTTCATCCCGACTTTGGCGCAGTTCGCGCTTGGGGTCGCCGACCTGTGCTGCGCCGCAGGCGCGCTCTATGTGCTGCTTCCCGAGGGCGTCCCGCTGGACTTTGTGCCCTTCGTCGCGGTCTATGTCCTCGCCTGCATCCTGGGCGTGATCAGCCATGCGCCCGGCGGCATCGGCGTCTTCGAGGCGACGATGCTGCACGCCATCCCGGCGTCGTCGCATGAAAGCATTCTGGCGTCGCTGCTTCTGTTTCGCATGATCTATTATTTTCTTCCATTCGTCGTCGCGCTTGCGCTTCTTGGCGCCGACGAGGGCGCGCGCCGCTGGACGACATTGCGGGATGCGATTGCGCGCATTTTGGAGGAGCGCTCGAATTGAACGGCGCTGGACCCGTCGCCATGAGTCTGTCGACCCAGCGGCGCAAATGGCGCGATCAGGCGATCGATCTCCTGGCGCCAGTCATCAACGCGCTCCCGGAGCCGATCTTCGTCATCGACTCCGAAACTCATGTCGCGGCCGTCAATGCCGCGGCGCAGGCGCTCTCCCCGGCCATTCGGCCGGGCGAACCGCTCTCCCGCAGCCTTCGCTCGCCGGACATGCTCGACGCCGTGGCGCGCGTGCTCGCCGGCGGCGAGACCGAGAAGACCGTCTGGGTCGAACGTCTGCCGGTGGAATGCTGGTTCGAAGCGCATGTCGCGCCGATGCAAATCGAAGGCTTCGAGCCGGCCGCCGTCGTCAGCCTGCGCGATCTGACCGAATCCCGGCGCGTCGAGCGCATGCGCGTCG
Organism: Methylocystis sp.; assembly: GCA_022843525.1. Classification (GTDB taxonomy): domain Bacteria; phylum Pseudomonadota; class Alphaproteobacteria; order Rhizobiales; family Beijerinckiaceae; genus Methylocystis. The sequence goes on from JALHNR010000017.1 coordinate 6,015, forward strand.
ACTTCGTCGCCAACGCCAGTCACGAGCTGCGCACGCCGCTCGCTTCGCTGCTTGGTTTTGTCGAAACCTTGCAAGGTCCGGCGCGCGAGGACGCCGTGACCCGCAACAAATTCCTCGGCATCATGCGCGAACAGGCGCAGCGGATGGCGCGCCTCGTCGACGATCTGCTGTCGCTCTCGCGCATCGAGCAGCACATGCATCTGCGGCCCGCCACGCCCGTCGATCTCACGTTGCTCGTCGCGCATATCGTCGACACGCTGTCGCAGATGGCCGAAGACAGGGGCGTCGCCATCAATCTCGATCTGCAGCCGAACGTCGTCGCGCCGGGAGATCGGGACGAACTTGCCCGGGTGATCGAGAATCTCGTCGAGAACGCCCTGAAATACGGGTGTGGCGACGACGGCGGCTGCAAGCCCATCGACATTTCGCTGGCCCGCAAGGGGACGCTCGTCGTTCTCTCGGTGCGCGACTATGGTCCCGGCGTCGCGCCGGAGCATATTCCGCGCCTGACCGAGCGTTTCTACCGGGTCGACGCCGGCAAGAGCCGCGCCAAAGGCGGCACTGGATTGGGCCTCGCCATCGTCAAACATATCGTGCTGCGCCACCGCGGCCGGCTCGGGATCGAGTCTGCGCTTGGCGAGGGAACGCTGTTTCGCGTCATTCTGCCGGCGAGCGATTCAGCTTAGAATAGGTAAGCGTTTAAAAAACAATCATATTTACTGTCATCATACTGTAATATTTTCGTCACAAAAAGCTGTTGTCGGACCAGTAGTTTCTGCCGCGCGGTGACGCGGGGCGCATCGCACGTCCATTCTCGAGCAAAAGAGACCTTCAAATGATCTCGACGATTTTCAGGCGCGGCGCTGGCGCGGCGCTGGCGCTCGCCGTCATGTGCGGCGCCGCCGCAGCCATTAACATTTCCGGCGCCGGCGCGACCTTCCCCTACCCGATCTACGCCAAATGGGCTGAGGCGTATCGGAAGGATACCGGCAATGGCCTTAACTATCAGTCCATCGGGTCGGGTGGCGGCATCAAGCAGGTCAAGGCGCGCACCGTCACGTTTGGCGCGTCGGACCAGCCGCTCAAGGCCGAGGAGCTTCAGGCGGCGGGTCTGGTTCAGTGGCCGCAAGTGATTGGCGGCATCGTGCCGGTGATCAATCTCGAAGGCGTCGCCGGCGGCGACCTCACGCTCGATGGCGCGACCGTTGCGAAAATTTTCCTCGGCGAAATCGTCAAATGGGACGATGCGGCGATCAAGAAGCTCAATCCGAAGGCGAAGCTGCCGGCGCAGCCGATCGTCGTCGTTCATCGCTCCGACGGGTCTGGAACGACTTTCAATTTCACGAACTATCTCTCGAAGGTTTCGCCCGAATGGAAGTCGAAGGTCGGCGAGAACACGTCGGTCGAATGGCCGGTCGGCATCGGCGCCAAGGGCAATGAAGGCGTCGCCAACAACGTCGCCAACACCAAAGGCGCAATCGGCTATGTCGAATATGCCTACGCCAAGCAGAACAAGCTGACCTATACCAAGATGGTCAATAAGGACGGCAAGGTCGTCCCGCCCAACATGGAGACTTTCCAGGCGGCGGCCGCCGGCGCCGACTGGTCGCATGCCGAGGGTTTCTACGAAATTCTGACGAATGAGCCGGGCGCCAAGGCGTGGCCCATCACGGCGGCGACCTTCATCTTGCTGCCCAAGGAGCCCAAGTCCGAAGCCGATGCGGCCGAGGCGCTCAAATTCTTCTCCTGGGCTTTCGCCAATGGCGGCAAGATGGCGGAGGAACTCGACTATATTCCCATGCCGAAGCCGGTGGTCGAGCTCATCAAGAAGAGCTGGGCGAATGTAAAGAGCGCGGACGGCAAACCCCTGTTGCATTAGCCGGACCGCGCTGATCGCGGATAGATCCCGACGGCCGTTTCATGCTGTCGTCGGGAAGGTCATGACGCCGAGGACCGGCGCCGGGAGCGGGTGAAATGCTGTCGATCGAGCCGAGTCGGCGTGAAGCGAATGGAGCGGGCGACGTGTCGGATATAGCTTTGGAGCAACAAGCCTCGCAGTCGGTGATCGTGGAGCGCACGCGCGTGTTGGCGCGCATCGCGCTCCTTGATCGCGTCTTTCATCAAATGACCCGTGCGGCGGCCGTAGTCGTGCTGGTGATTCTGGCCGGCGTCATCGTCTCGCTCGTCTACGGCTCTATGCCTGCGATCCAGGCATTTGGCTTTGGCTTCCTCACGTCGCAGGCCTGGAACCCGGTCACCGAGAACTTCGGCGCAGCGGCGGCGATATATGGCACGCTCGTCACATCGATCGTCGCCATGGTGATCGCGGTGCCGGTCGGCCTCGGCGTCGCCACCTTCCTTACCGAGCTTTGTCCGCATGCGTTGCGCCGGCCGATCGGCGTCGCGATCGAGCTTCTCGCCGGCATCCCCTCGATCATCTACGGAATCTGGGGCCTCTTCGTGTTGGCGCCTTTTCTGCAATCGCATGTGCAGCCGGCGCTGATATCGGCCTTTGGCGACATTCCGTTTTTCTCGACGCTCTTCGCCGGTCCGCCTTACGGCATCGGCATGCTGACCGCGGGCTTCATTCTCGCGATCATGGTGCTGCCCTTCATCGCCTCGATCTCGCGCGACGTCTTCGAGACCGTGCCGCCGGTGCTGAAAGAAGCGGCCTGGGGCATCGGCGCCACGACATGGGAAGTGATGCGCTATGTCGTCGTCCCTTACACGCGCGTCGGCGTGATCGGCGGCATGATGCTGGGCCTGGGCCGCGCGCTCGGCGAGACGATGGCCGTCACTTTCGTCATCGGCAACGCGCACAAGATTTCCGGATCGCTACTCGCGCCCGGCACGACGATCTCTGCGACCATCGCCAATGAGTTCACCGAAGCGGTCGGCGATCTTTACACTTCGGCGCTGATCGAACTTGGCCTCATCCTCTTCGTCATCACCTTCTTCGTTCTCGCTCTGGCGCGTTACATGCTGATGCGCATCGAGCAGAAGTCGGCGTAAGAAAGAACGAGCTCATGTCGCTTTATGCTTCACGCCGCGGCGCCAACTCAGTCGCCACCACGCTGTGCTGGGTGGCCGCTGTGTTCGGCCTTTCCTGGCTGGCCTTGATCCTCGGCTCTCTCGTTTACGAGGGCGTGCGCGGCCTGTCGCCGGCGGTCTTCACCGAGATGACGCCGCCGCCCGGCAGCAAGGGCGGCCTTCTCAACGCCATCGCCGGATCGCTTGTCATGACGATCATCGGCGTCGCCATTGGCACGCCGCTGGGCATGCTGGCCGGGACTTATATGGCCGAATATGGACGCTATTCGAAGCTCACGATGGTCGTGCGCTTCATCAACGATATCCTGCTCAGCGCGCCATCGATCGTCATCGGACTCTTCGTGTATGAGGTTCTCGTTCACCCGATGGGACACTTCTCGGGGATTTCCGGCGCCGTGGCGCTGGCGCTGTTGGTCGTCCCTGTCGTCGTGCGAACCACGGAGGACATGCTGCTGCTTGTGCCCGGTTCGATGCGCGAGGCGGCTTCGGCGCTCGGCGCGCCCCGTGCGCATGTCGTTGGCAAGGTCGCCTATCGCGCCGCCAAGGCTGGGCTGATCACCGGCGTGTTGCTCGCTGTAGCGCGCGTCTCTGGGGAGACGGCGCCGCTGCTCTTCACCGCGCTCAACAATCAGTTCTGGAGCAGCGACCTCACGGCGCCGATGGCGAGCCTGCCGGTCGTCATCTTTCAGTTCGCCCTGTCGCCCTACAAGGATTGGCAGCAGCTCGCCTGGACCGGCGCGCTGCTCATCACTGTCGCTGTTCTCGCTCTCTCGATCGCGGCCCGCGCGCTCAGCGCCGGGCGGAGGAACTCGAAATGAACGCCGCTGCTCAAATTGCTCAAGTAAAGGCGCCGCTGACCAAGGTTTCAATGCGCAATCTCGACTTCTTTTACGGCGAGTCGCGTTCGCTCAAAGACGTCACCATGCCCTTGTACGCCAATAAGGTGACATCCTTCATCGGCCCCTCGGGCTGCGGCAAGTCCACGCTGCTGCGCGTCTTGAACCGCATGTATGATCTCTATCCCGGCCAGCGCGCCGAGGGAGAGGTGCTGCTCGATGGCGAGAATATTCTCGATCCGGCGGTCGACATTAACGCCTTGCGCTCGCGCATCGGCATGGTGTTCCAAAAGCCGACGCCCTTTCCAATGTCGATCTATGAGAACATCGCATTCGGCATTCGGCTATACGAGAAACTGCCGCGCGCCGATATGGATGCGCGCGTCGAAGGCGCGCTGCGCGGCGCCGCTCTTTGGGACGAGGTCAAGGACAAGCTTCAAACCAGCGGTCTCGGCCTGTCGGGCGGACAGCAGCAGCGACTCTGCATCGCACGCAGCGTCGCGGTGCAGCCGGAGATCATTCTGTTCGACGAACCGTGTTCGGCGCTCGATCCGATTTCGACGGCGAAGGTCGAGGAGCTGATAGACGAATTGGCCAGCCGCTACACCATAGCGATCGTCACCCACAATATGCAGCAGGCGGTGCGCGTCTCCGATTACACCGCCTTCATGTATCTCGGCGAGCTCGTCGAATTCGGCGAGACGGACGACGTGTTCAACAAGCCCCAAGCGAAGCGCACGCTCGACTACATCACCGGCCGTTTTGGCTAAACCAGCGATTCAAGGACGGCGCTCATGAGCGATCATATTGTTAAATCCTACGACCGGGATCTTGAAGCTCTCGGACGTCGCATCGCTGAGATGGGCGGCGTCGCGGAAAAAATGCTGGCGGAGGCGATGGACGCGTTGTCGACCTTCGACGTCGACCTCGCCCACCGCGTCGTCTCCAGCGATCCTCGTCTCGACGCGCTGCAGCGGGAAATCGAGGAGAACGCCATTCTCACCATTGCGCGCCGACAGCCGCTCGCGGTCGATCTGCGCGAATGCATCGCCGCGATCCGCATTTCCGGCGACATCGAGCGGGTCGGCGATCTCGCCAAGAACATCGCCAAGCGAACGCTCAAGATCGTGTCGGAGGCGCGCGTGCCGCGTGCGATCGTCGGTCTGAAGTCGATGCACGAAATCGCCGCGATGCAGCTTAAGGACGCGCTGGACGCCTACGCCTTGCGCGACACCGAGCGGGCGCGCGCGGTCTGGCAGAACGATTCCGATCTCGACGCGCTGGAGGATTCCGTGTTCCGCGATCTCCTCACCTTCATGATGGAGGATCCGCGTAACATTTCCTTCTGCACGCATCTCCTGTTCTGCTCGAAGAATCTGGAGCGGATCGGCGATCATACGACCAACATCTCGGAGACGGTCGTTTATCTGGTCACCGGCGAGGCGATGCCCACGGAGCGGCCAAAATTGCGCGCTCCGGACTTCGGCCTGAAGGATGAGGCGGCGCAATGAGCGACGTGACGTCCGCCGTCCTACAGCGAAACGGGAAAAGCGATCGGGCGCCGCGAATCCTCGTCGTCGAGGACGAGACGTCGCTCGCGACGCTGCTCGTGTATAACCTTGAAGCCGAAGGCTATCAGGTCGAGCATGTCGACAACGGCGACGAAGCCGAGCTGCGGCTCGCCGAGTCGCCGCCCGATCTCGTCATTCTCGACTGGATGCTGCCGGGCGTTTCTGGACTTGAAATCTGCCGACGCCTGCGCGCCCGCGACAGCGCCAGAGACATGCCGGTGATCATGCTGACCGCGCGCGGCGAGGAAGGCGAGCGCGTGCGCGGCCTTTCGGTCGGCGCCGATGATTATGTCGTCAAGCCGTTTTCGACTCCGGAACTGATGGCCCGGGTGCGCGCGCTGCTGCGCCGGGCGCGGCCCGAGCGCGTCGCCTCACGGCTCACGCTCGGCGATATCGACCTCGACCGCGACACCCGTCGCGTGCGACGATCCGGCCGCGAAATCCACCTCGGTCCGACCGAATTCCGGCTGCTCGAATATTTTATGGAGAAGCCCGGACGCGTGTTCACGCGGGCGCAGCTGCTCGACAGCGTTTGGGGCATGTCGGCGGAGATCGACGAGCGCACGGTCGACGTCCATGTCGGACGGCTTCGCAAGGCGCTGATCCGCGGCCGCGAGAAAGATCCGATCCGCACGGTGCGCGGCGCTGGCTATTCTTTCGACGAAACGTTCGGACACGAGTGACGTGTCCGACGCGGTTCACGCGTAACGCTGCGCTCTGAACTGATCGCGCGCGCGGCGGCGATCTTGCGCAGGCTGATAGGCGACGCGCGCGTGATAGGCGCAGTAGGGGCCGCCGCCGACCGTCGACTTGCCGCCGCAGAAGCGGAACTCCGCCGACGTTGGGTCGCCCATCGGCCAGCGGCACATGGATTCGCGGAGCTCCATGAGCGTGACGCGCTCCGATATCGGGATCACGACCTCTTCTTCAGGCGCGCGCCGGGGCGCCGCCAACGCATGCGGCGCGAAAGCGAGCGCCAGATTGCCGTGCGAGGAGACGCCGTTCATACGCGGGTGCGTCGGCCGAGGAGCTTTGGCGACGCGCGGCCGCTGCGCGCTGGCCGTCTTGGCGCGTTCGGCGAGTCCCAGACGATGGATCTTTCCGATCACAGCGTTGCGGGTGATGCCCGGTCCAAGTTCAGCCGCCACTTGGCTGGCGCTGAGACCATCGCTCCAAAGCTTGCGGAGCAGTTCGACGCGTTCGTCGGTCCATGACATTAGGCTTCTCCATTCTTTCGGGTCGAGCGCGGATCGGATTTTTCTTCCGACCGCTGCGCAGGCCTGAAGCCCTGCGGCGATGTGATGCGCATCAACACTCGAGAGAACGCGCCCGAACGAACTACGCGGGCGCTGACTAGAAACTTTCTGTTTACTTTGAATCATGCGCGAGTCGCGCTGGCAAGCGCGCGCTGGCGTTCTCAACAGGCTTTCCGCGCGACTGTTGCCGGCAGGACTCACCCTTGCGCGGCCGCGCCAAGCCGCTTTGACGCCAATATCGAACCGCGCCATGGATTTGACCGCGTCGGGCGGCGCGCATAAAATCCCGTTCTGAACTGCCGCCCTAAACGGGCGGCGCTTTGTTTTTTTAAGCCTCCTCTGGCCGGAGCCAGCGACGGGAGCATGGAGCAGGGCTTTTGACGTCAGCGCTTTATCCGACCTATCCGCGCGCCGATCTTGCATTCAAGCATGGCGAAGGCGCGTGGCTGATTGCGGAAAACGGCGACCGCTATCTCGATTTTAGCGCGGGCGTCGCCGTACTTTCGCTTGGCCACAATCATCCGCACCTCGTCGAGACCTTAAAGCGCGCGGCGGAAGAACCGTGGCATGTCTCCAATCTCTTTCGCATCCCGCAAGCCGAGCGGCTCGCGGAGCGGCTCTGCGACGCCACATTCGCCGATCTGGTCTTTTTCACCAATTCCGGCGCGGAAGCGGTAGAGTGCGCGATCAAGACGGCGCGCAAATTCCATGCAGTCAACGGACAGCCGGAACGCTATCGGCTGATCACGTTTGAAGGCGCCTTCCATGGCCGCACGCTCGCGACGATCGCCGCGGGCGGCAATGCGAAATATCTTGAAGGGTTTGGACCGCCCGTCGAGGGCTTCGATCAGGTTCCTTTTGGAGATTTTGACGCCGTCGAGGCGGCGATCACGCAAGAAACCGCGGGCGTCCTGCTCGAACCCATTCAGGGAGAAGGCGGGCTACGGGTCTTTTCGCCGTCGTTTCTTGCGCAACTACGCGCGCTTTGCGACGCGCGCGGGCTGCTGCTGGCATTCGATGAAGTCCAATGCGGCGTCGGCCGCACCGGCAAGTTCCTCGCCTGCGAACATGCCGGCGTCGCGCCCGATATTGCGGCGCTCGCCAAGGGGCTGGGCGGCGGATTTCCGCTCGGCGCGTGCCTCGCGACGCGCGAGGCCGCCAAAGGCATGACGCTCGGCGCACACGGCTCCACCTTTGGCGGCAATCCGCTGGCGACGTCGGTGGGCGGCGCCGTTCTCGACGTCGTGCTCGCGGAGGGCTTCTTGGCGCGCGTCGCGCGGCTCGGCGGGCTGTTGCGCCAGCGGCTGGCGGAGCTCGAGGACCGCTATCCGTCGCTGATTGAAGAGATCCGCGGCGAAGGGCTGATGTTCGGCCTCAAGACGCGGATACCGAATGGCGACTTCGCCGCAGCCGCCCGCGCCGAAGGCCTGTTGACGGTGCTCGCCGGCGACAATGTCGTGCGCCTTTTGCCGCCGCTCATCATTGACGAGAGCGACGTCGCGGCCGCGGCGGCGCGCCTTTTCGCCGCATGCGCCCGGCTCGCCGCGCCCATTGAAAAGCTCGGAGCTGCGTGATGACCGCCCATTCGTTGACGCGGCCGCGCAGCTTTCTCGATCTTTCCGATCACTCCGGCGAGGAGCTGCGCCGCATTCTTAATATCGCCAAGTCGCTCAAGGCGCGCCGCGTCAAAGGCGTCGAGGCGGCCGAACGACCGCTCGTCGGCAAATATCTCGGCATGGTGTTCGACAAGCCGTCGACCCGCACGCGCGTCTCCTTCGACATCGCGATGCGCGAACTTGGCGGCGAGACGATCATGCTCACCGGCGCCGAAATGCAGCTCGGCCGCGGCGAAACCATCGCCGATACGGCGCGCGTGCTCGCGCGCTTTCTCGACGCGATCATGGTGCGCATTCTGTCGCATCCCGATCTCATGGAGCTGGCGCGCTACGGCAATCTGCCGGTCATCAATGGCCTCACAAAACAGTCGCATCCCTGCCAGGTGATGGCGGACGTGCTGACCTTCGAGGAGCATCTCGGTCCGATTGAAGGGCGCACGGTGGCCTGGAGCGGCGACGCCAATAATGTGCTTGCAAGCTGGGTGCATGCCGCCGGCCGCCTGGGCTTCACGATCAATGTGGCGACGCCGGCGGACTTTGCGCCCTCGGAAGATCTGGTCAGCTGGGCGAAAGCCAATGGCGCGAAGATGAATCTGACGCGCGACGCCTATGAGGCGGTGGACGGCGCCGACGCCGTCATCACCGACTGCTGGGTGTCGATGGGCGACGCGGACGAGGACCAGCGCCGCGCCGCGTTCACGCCCTATCAGGTCGACTCGAAACTGATGCGCGCGGCCGCCAAGCATGCCGTCTTCATGCATTGTCTGCCGGCGCATCGCGGCGAGGAAGTCACCGCGGAAGTGATCGACGGACCGCAGTCGGTGGTCTTCGACGAAGCCGAGAACCGCCTTCACGCGCAGAAAGGCGTGCTGTGCTGGTGTCTCGCGCCGGGGCAGTTCTGATGCCGCAAGGCGGGGGCTCGGCGCCGAGCCGGCCAGTCGCGCTCCATTCCGAGGATGACCGGGTGCTGCCCTTCGCGGTCGAAGCGCTCGACCTGCGCGGCCGCGTCGTGCGTCTCGGCCCGACGGTCGATTCCATCCTGGGCCATTACGCCTATCCGCCGCAGGTCGCGCGCCTGCTCGGCGAAGCGGTGGCGCTCGCCGCGCTGCTCGGCTCGATTCTTGAGTCGCATGGACGCTTCCAGCTGCAGACGCGCAGCGACGGCCCCGTCGATATGCTCGTCGTCGACTATGATGCGCCGGGGAAGCTGCGCGGCTTCGCCCGTTTCGACGCTGAGCGCGTCGCTCAAATACGCGACGCTTCGCCGGCGGCGCTGTTCGGACGCGGTCATCTGGCGCTCACCATCGAACGCGAGGAAGACGCCGCCCGCTACCAGGGCGTCGTGCCGCTGGAGGGCGAGAGTCTCGCCGAGGCCGCGCATATCTATTTCCGACAATCGGAGCAGATCCCGTCCTTCGTCAGACTCGCCGTCGCCGAAATTGTCACGCCGCAAGGCGCCAGCTGGCGCGCCGGCGGACTGTTGCTGCAATATTTGCCGCCCGGCGGGGCGCGCGCCCGCGACCTTCCGCCCGGCGACGCGCCGGACGGGGCGGAGGAGCCTTCCGAGGACGACAGCGACCATTGGACCGAAGGCCAGGCGCTCGCGGCGACTCTCGAAGATCACGAACTCGTCGATCCGGCGCTTTCGAGCGAGCGCCTGCTCTATCGCCTTTTCCATGAGCGCGGCGTCAAGGTTTTCACCGAACGCGCCCTCGAGGAATTTTGCCGCTGTTCGAGCGAGCGCATCGATAAGCTCTTGAGGAGCTTCTCGCCGCAAGAGCGCAGCGATATGATCGGCGACGACGGGCGCATCGGCGTCACTTGCGAATTCTGCGGCACGCTGCGCAGCTTCGATCCCGCCGATTTCGACTGATCCGCCGCCAAGCGCGAAGCCAACAGAATGTCCGCTGAGTTCATCTTTCCGCCGCCGCCCTTTCCAAGCGTCGCTATCGCGCAGGACGCGCGGCGATTTCCCGTGCGGCGGATCTTCTGCATCGCGCTGAACTACGCCGCCCACGCCCGCGAAATGGGAAAGGACCCCGCGAAGGGCGGGGCCGCGGAGCCGCCGGTGTTCTTCTCCAAGCCCGCCGACGCGGTGGTCGAGAGCGGCGCGACCATTCCCTATCCGACGCTGACGCATGATTTTCATCACGAGATCGAATTGGTCGCGGCGCTGGGCGCGGGGGGCGCCGATATTCCAGCGGCGCGGGCGCTCGACTGCGTCTTCGGCTATGCCGCCGGCATCGACCTGACCCGGCGCGACCTGCAAACGGCGGCGCGCAGCGCCGGGCGGCCGTGGGACATGTCAAAAGGCTTCGATCATTCCGCGCCCATTGGCGCGATCAGCCCCGTCGCCGCCATCGGCCATCCGACGCGCGGGCGCATCGCGCTCTCCGTCGACGGCGTGCTGCGACAGGCGGGAGACCTTAGCGATCTAATCTGGAGCGTGCCGGAAATCATCGCGGCGCTGTCGCGAAATGTCGCGCTCGCGCCCGGCGATCTCATCTTCACCGGCACGCCCTCGGGCGTTGGACCGCTCCTTCCCGGCGACGTCGTCGAGGGCGAGGTCGAACATGTCGGCTCTGTGGCCGTAAGCATCGGAAAATAAGCGAGGTTGCGCCGGGCAGTGAAACCCGGCTATTTGCAGAAGGGTGAAACGCCTTCGCGCGATCTTTCGCAACCGTGGTTGCGCCTCCACTGAGCCGCCGGCGCGCGAGGCTCTAGACATGCCGGTAAATCTCGACCCCGAAAACTGGGACGAATTTCGCGCCGAGAGCCATCGCGCGCTCGACATGATGTTCGACAATCTGCGTGATCTGCGCGAGCGCCCCGTCTGGATCGAGCCGAGCGAAGAGGCGCGGGCCCGTTTCAAACGCGACCTTCCGCAAGAAGGCCGCGAGTTCTCCGCCGTGCTCGAGGATTTCGACCGTTACATCAAGCCCTTCGCGACCGGCAACACCCATCCGATGTTCATGGGCTGGGCCCAGGGGGCAGGCACGCCGGCTGGCATGATCGCCGAAATGCTCGCCGCCGGCATGAACTCGAACTGCGGCGGCCGCAATCACATCGCCATCGACGTCGAGCGCCAGATCGCCGCCTGGATGGCGCAGGCTTTCGGCTTTCCGTCCGACGCGAGCGGCGTTTTCGTCACCGGAACCTCGATCGCCAACTTCCTGTGCCTGCTCGTCGCGCGCGACCAGGCCTATGGCGATAAGGACGTGCGGCTTAACGGGCTCTGCGCGCTTCCGGGCCAACTCATCGCCTATGCGTCGCGCGAAGCGCATAATTGCGTGCGCCAGGCGATGGAGCTTGCCGGCCTTGGAGCGCGGCATCTGCGCCTCATTCCTTCGGACGAGCGGCGCGCAATGAAAGTGCGCGATCTTCGCCGCGCCATCGCCGCCGACCGCGCGGCGGGGTTCAGGCCGTTTCTGATCGTCGGCACGGCGGGAACCGTCGACACCGGCGCGATTGATCCGCTCGACCGGCTCGCCGACGTCGCGCACACCGAGGATTTGTGGTTCCACGTCGATGGGGCGTTCGGCGCGCTGGCGGCGCTCTCGCCGGCGCTCAAGCCGTTGGTCAAGGGGCTGGAGCGCGCCGACAGCGTCGCCTTCGACTTTCATAAATGGCTGCACGTCCCCTATGACGCCGGCTTCTTCCTGGTGCGCGACAAGGCGGCCCATAAGCGCGCCTTCGCGGCCAACGCCGCCTATTTGACCCGCGCGCCGCGCGGCCTCGCGGCGGGCGACACCTGGCCTTGCGATCTCGGCCCCGACCTGTCGCGCAGCTTTCGCGCGCTCAAGACTTGGTTCACCATCGAAACCTTCGGCGCCAAGCGTTTGGGCCAATGTATCGAGCAGACCTGCCGCATGGCGAAGCGGCTCGAGGCGTGGATCGCGCAATCGGACGCCTTCGCGCTGCGCGCGCCGGTGACGCTCAATATCGTCTGCTTCGGCGTCAAGGACGATGAGGACGGTTCGCTGGCGCGCGAAATCGTCATGGAGCTGCATGAGCGCGGCGAGGCGGCGCCGTCGCTGACGATCCTCGACGGTGCGCCGGCGATCCGCGCGGCGATCATTAACCACCGAACCGAAGCGCGCGACATCGACGCCTTCACCCAGTTTCTCGACGCCGCGCTTCGGCGCGCTCGCAAGGAGCCGCATGATTTTGGCGCGCTCGTCGAACCGCACGGGCCGGGGAAGACCCGGCTCTCGGAGGATTGACGCCGCGCTTGTCGTGAACCTGTCACATTGCGCTAGGCTCTCTCTCGACGAGACTTCCCATGAGCGCCGCCATGAGCATAGACCTCCTCGCACAAGCGCCGCGCGCCGACATTCCCGGATGTCTTTGGTTCGTGCGGTTCAACCACGCGGGTGAGGCCGAGCCCGGAACCGCCGAGGATTTCGGAAATATCGGCGCGCCGCGCGAGGGATTCCTATGGCTGCACATGGATCTCGCGGACGTGCGCACGCGCCCGCTGCTGGCGCGCATCGCAGCGCTTTCCGAAGACGCGCGCGATTCGCTGTGCGATCCCGTCGACCACCAGCATCTCGAATATTCGGAAGGGATGGTCAGCGGCGCGCTGCTCGACTATGAGCGCGATCTCGGCGGGCCGACCTCGCGCACCGACTTTGTCCGCTTCGCCGCTGGCGCAAGCTTTTTCATCAGCGCGCGACGGCTGCCGATGGACAGCGTCGAGGCGGCGCACATCGCCATCAATCGCGGCGCGCGTCTCACCTCGCCGATCGATCTGTTCGAAATGCTGACGGATGCGCTGATCGACGGGCTGGCGCGCAAGGCCGCCGAACTCGGCGCGGCCTTCGATCGCGTCGAGGACCGCATCATCGATCAGCGCGGCCGCCAGGCGCGGCCGGCGCTCAGCGCCGCCCGGCGCGACGCCGTGCGTCTGGCGCGCCAGATCAGCGGCCTGTCGTCGACGGTGGCGCGGCTCGAAACGATCGAGGAGGAGGTCGACGAACAGCGGGACAATGATCTGCGCGACGCCGCGGCAAGGCTCGTTCAACACGCCGGCGCGCTGACACAGGACGTCACGAGCCTTCAGGAGCGCGCCCGTCTCCTGCAGGACGAGCTCAACGCGCTCCTGAGCCTCGAGACCAACGACCGGCTGTATGTCTTGACCTTGACCACGATGCTGCTGCTGCCGGCGACCTTCGTCACCGGCTTTTTCGGCATGAACACCAGAAATCTGCTCTTCTCGGAAGACGACAACGGCACATTCTACGCGACGGTCCTTTGCGTGCTCGCCTCGGCGACGGCGCTTTTTCTGATGCGCCGCTGGGGACTTGCCGGCGCGCCGGAGAGCGAGGACCAGCGCCCGGCCCCGCCGGAGCGTCGGGACGACCGTCCGGCGGACAGGAGTTTTTGACGCTCGTTTCGAGAGTTGCGGGTTTACAGGCGTGCGCGCGCCCCCTAGTTTCCGCGGCGAAAGGGCGAGCCCGTCCGCCGAATACAACCTGGGAAAACCATGCGCGCCGAACCGCTTGCGCTGAAAGCCGACATCGAGCAGTCCATCGGACTGCTGAGGAGGCATCTTTGACGTCGACGCCTCGCAACGGCGCCTCGCCGAACTGAACGTCCGGGCGGAAGACCCGGCGCTCTGGAACGATCCCGAAGCCGCGCAAAAACTGATGCGCGAGCGCACCCAGCTCGAAGAGCAGATGGGAGCGCTCTTAAGCCTCGAGCGTGAACTCGAAGACGCGCTGACGCTCGTCGAACTCGGCGAAGCCGAGGGCGACGCGGAGACGGAAAAAGAGGGCGTCGAGGCGCTGAAAACCATCCTCAAGATGGTGCGCGCCCGCCAGACCGAGGCGCTGTTTTCCGGCGAGGCCGACGCCAACGACACCTTCATCGAGGTTCATTCCGGCGCCGGCGGCACCGAGAGCCAGGACTGGGCGCGCATGCTGTTTCGCATGTACGCCCGCTGGGGCGAGCGGCACAAATTCAAGGTCGAGGTGATCGAGGAGACGCCGGGCGAAGAGGCTGGCATCAAGTCGGGCACGCTGCTCGTCAAGGGCCACAACGCCCATGGCTGGGCCAAGACCGAATCCGGCGTGCATCGGCTGGTGCGCATCTCGCCCTTCGACTCCAACGCCCGCCGGCACACCAGCTTCGCCTCGGTCTGGGTCTATCCGGTGGTCGATGACCGGATCGAGGTGAACGTCAATGAATCCGATTGTCGTATAGACACGTATAGATCATCAGGCGCCGGCGGGCAGCACGTCAATACGACCGACTCGGCGATCCGCATCACCCATATTCCGACCGGCATCGTCGTCGCCTGTCAGGCCGAGCGCTCGCAGCACAAGAACCGCGCGACCGCATGGAACATGCTGCGCGCAAGGCTCTATGAACGCGAGCTCGAGATGCGCGAGGCCGAAGCCAATAAGGTGGCGGCGTCGAAGACCGAGATCGGCTGGGGCCATCAGATCCGCAGCTATGTGCTGCAGCCCTATCAGCTGGTGAAGGATCTGCGCTCCGGCTTCACGTCGGGGACGCCCTCTGAGGTTCTCGACGGCGAACTCGACGATTTCATGCAGGCCTCTCTCGCCCAGCGTATATACGGCGGTCCAGAGGCCGTTGAGGACGTCGATTAGCCGCGCTCACGCCCATTTCTCGACCGTGAGGCCGGGAATGTCGTCGAAATCCTCGCTGTTCGCGGCGACCAGCGTTAGGCCGAGATCGAGCGCCTGCGCGGCGATCATTCGATCCAGCGTGCGGCGGCGCTTCGGATCGAGCTTGCGCAGCAGCGCGCCATAGGCCTCGGCCGCGCGGCGATCGAAGGGCAGCACATCCAAATTCTCGGCCAGGAGCGCGATGTTCTCCGCGAGCCGTCCGTTATTTTCGGCGGCGCCGGCGGCGGCGGCGGCGGCGCGCGTTTCAGCGAGACTGATCGCTGAGAGCGCCACGTCGCCGATCTCAAGCGCAGAGAGCCGATCGAGCACGCCGGGAAGGCCGAGCGCCGCGGCGATGACGATATTGGTGTCGAGGAGGTAGCGCGCCATGCGCTAGCGGGCGTCGAACAGCCGCTTCGGCGGCTTGAATTCGGGGCGCGCGACCGAGGCTGGCGGCGGCGCGGCCTTGAGCCGCGCGACGAGTTCAGCCATATCGAGCCGCGCCGGCGTCACCACGAGGCTTCCGCCTTGCCGCCGCACGACGACTTCGGCGCCTTCTTGAAACGCGATCCCGCGCGGCAGCCTCACCGCCAGGCTGTTGCCCGATTTGAAAATGCGCGTGGAGCTCATGACGCCAATCTGCCAGGGCGACCGCATTCTGTCAATCTTAGTATATACGCTAGCTGAGTATATACGTGGAACGCCAGAACCGCCGCTGACGAAATTTAGTTGCATGCGTGCAGACGGCTCGCGCTTGATCCCTCGGGCGAGCGCGTGCTATCTGCGACACGCACGCATGAGCCGCGGAGAGGTGGCTGAGTGGTTGAAAGCACCGCACTCGAAATGCGGCATACGGGCAACCGTATCGGGGGTTCAAATCCCTCCCTCTCCGCCACCTTGGTCTCCGGTTCCGCTAAAATGTAATCGCGTTTTGTGAACCCCGCAGCGCATATTTGATGAAGCTTTCGCAAACATCAGCTCATCTATAGACTGAAGCCGAACGTTCGCGCACGTCCCGCTTTCGCTCGTTTTCCGTTCGATTCGGACAGGCCGGAAGTGCGCTCTGCACGCCTATGCAGTTGCCGGTCATTAAATGACTCGAAAATCCAACGGCGGGGAGTTCGAGGTGCTAAGGGCGCTGCTGCTGGCGCTGGAGGATGTCCAGCGCTCGCCGCCAGAGCCGATCTTCGTCGCCGTCGGCGACCTCGCGCAGATCCTGCACAGGTCGCGGCCAGAGATCATCGCCGCGCTCGACTCGCTCGCCGACTTGAATTTCATCGAAGGTCCCGGCGTCTATCGTGAGCGCGACTGGTTGTTTCGCCGCCTGACGCGCCGCGGCGCGGCCCTGGCCGATCTGATCCGCGACCCCGACGACTGGCGCAGAGCGCTCGACGCCTATGCGCCCTTCTTTGCGCGCTGACCCCATTCGGCGCGAAGGCGGCGCCACCGGGCTGCGGCTTCGCGGCGCCGCGCCTTGAAGAGCTGCGCAAGCTCTATGCGCCGCAGATTGAAGCGGTCGTTCGGCGCAAGCGCCATGTAACGCTCGGCGATTTCGGTGATGACAATATCGGGCTTCACGCGCTTGACGAGCCGCCAATCGACATTGGCTGACCAGACAAAGACAAGTTCGCGCGCCGTCTCGGCGAGCTGCGCCGTCAGACGGTCGGATCCGACGCCGGCGAAGGAATCGCCAAACAGCAAAATCCGCACGTTATTGGGCGCCGCCTCGTTCCTGTAAATCGCATGCGCGCCGACAT
>JALHNR010000018.1 GCA_022843525.1 Methylocystis sp.
GGCGCATTGACGATGTTGTCATGGTCGCCCGTCTCATTGCGTCCGCCAGTGCCGGGATAAAACGGCGCCTGATGCGTCGAGCAGAACAGCACCTTGTCGTCGGCCCAGAAAATCTCTTGCGTGCCATTGCCGTGATGGACGTCGAAATCGACGATGGCGACGCGTTCGGCTCCATGCGCCGCCAAGGCGTGGCGCGCGGCCACGGCGATATTATTGACGAAGCAAAAACCCATCGGATTGTGCACGCCCGCGTGATGCCCAGGCGGCCGGACGGCGATGAAGGCGTTGTCGGCGCGTCCCGACATGACTTCGTCCACTGCCGCGACGGCGCCGCCGGCGGCGCGCCACACCGCTTCGATCGTCTGCGGACACATCAGCGTATCGCTATCGAGCGCCGAATAGCCTTCGCGCGGCGCGGCGCGCTCAAGGGCCGCAAGATAGGCATGCGGATGGACGCGCTGCAGGGATTCCGCTTGCGCTTGGGGCGCATTCATCCGCCTCAGCGACGCGAATCGCGCTTGCTCCAGGCCGCGCTGGATCGCCCGTAACCGTTCGGGGGCTTCAGGATGGCCGGGACCCATCTCGTGAAGGAGCCCGCTTTCATGTGTGACGAGGAGGGTTTTCAATGCTGCGACGCAATCCGGGCGGGCGACGCTACGCCAGTCAACGCCATGATTTTCCGCCTTCCCTGGCTTCCTGTCCATGAAAAAGAAATAGTAAAGGTCAAGCGCAAGGCCGCGCCGGTTGGCGTGGCGCCGGCGCAACAGTAAGGGAATAATTCTGAAGACGTGATCACAGCGCCAAAGTTCATGATAAGAAAATCGTAACAACTGTTTTGCGGCGGGAAGGAGTGCCTGAAATGAGTTTCAGATATGTGACAGCGGCGTCCGCGCTTCTCGCTGTCTTTTTGGCTGGCTGTAACGGGGGGACGCCTCTTCCCGATCCGAGGCTTAACGGCCGCGACGCCGAATTCATGGCGCTCGCGCCGAAGGCTGGGGTAAGTTCGCAATACGAACGCTACCTCGTCGATTACAAAACCAACGAGCCGGTCGGTTCGATCATCGTCGATAACCGCTCGAAGTTCCTCTATTATACCCTGCCGGGCGGGAAAGCCGTACGCTATGGCGTCGCCACCGGTCAGGACGCGATGGCCTTCACCGGCCGCGCCTATGTGGGCGGCATGCAGGAATGGCCGCGCTGGATCCCGCCCAAGGACATGCTCGAGCGTTGGCCGCATCTGCAGCCCACGGCGGACGCCGGCGGTCTGCCGGGCGGTCCCGACAATCCGCTCGGCTCGCGCGCGCTCTACCTCTATCAAAACGGCAAGGATACGCTCTATCGTATCCACGGCACCAATGAGCCGGACAAGATCGGACAGGCCGTATCCTCGGGCTGCATCCGCATGCGCGACATCGATGCGATCGATCTATACAACCGCGTGAAGGTCGGCACCAAGGTCGTCGTGCTCTAAGCTTTACGCCACAGTTCAAAATCTTCCTGCGACGCCCTCCGCTCAGCGCGCGAGGGCGTCGTCTTTTTTGCCATACGATTCCCGGGCGCAGTCGTTCAGTGGGCTGCCCGAGTAGAGCCAAGGCTTCCCGCCGCCCGCCCCGCCTCGCCATGCGCCAATGTGCGCTCTCGCACGGCGGCTTGGTAAAGCGGACCTTAATGTCGCGGATGTTCGCAGGGTGCGGGCGATCGAAGAGGGGGATTGGTTATGCGTCCGACGACAAGCATGGGCTGCTTAGTTCTGGTGGTCAGCATTCTCTTGCTGGAAGTCGCTGGCGCAGGCGCTTACCTCGCGTCGTCCGCGCAAGCAAAACCCTCGGACCCCTGCTACGGCTATGCGATTTGCCAGTAAAAATTTTCATTCGATCGCGCAAATTGTGGAACGAGCGTTCGACATTTGCGTTTCTGTTCTGAAAGGCCGGCGCGCCCAAAATCAATGCTCGAAAGAGCGGAGACTCGGAGCGCCGCGCCTTTCAAGTTTTTATAACTGTTGCAGCGAGAGGCGGAAGGCTGGGCCTGTCATGCGCAATTTGGTTTTGTACGTTTTGATGCTGTTCCTGTTCGCGGCAAGCGTTGCAAGCGCCACGACAATCCTCTCCCGACCGTCGCCCAGCGGCGACGATTTTTGCTTTGGATATGCAATCTGCGAATAATCAGGCGGACCGTTTCTGACGCGCCAATTCGCGCAAGCGCGCGACTCTGCGCGTCAGCGATCCGGTTTCTACGCCGATAAAGGCTTCTATGCGCCCGCAGATGGCGTCGGCGGTTTGGCGAACGCGCTGTTTTAACGGCGCGACCAGTCTGGCCGCCCAGGCGCGAATCTCGAGGACAACCGAATAGATCTGACGGAATCGGTCGATCTGCATCAGCTTGTCCCGGCAGATGTCGAAAAGAAACGACATGACGCCGAGCGCCAGCGTTTTGGCGAGAAGAATCGCGAAAAGCCCGGTGAACACATGGCCATGCGCGATCAATTCGAAACCAACCAGCTTCGCCGGGACGATCGCGAACGCCGGCGTGACAAATATCGCCAATGTTTTCAGGGGCGTCAGCGTCGCGACGAAGTCCTTGAACTGCTGTTCATAACGTTCAAGCCCAAGCGCGCGTCCAAGATCGTGCAGCCAATCTCGGAAATGATCCCACAGCCAGCTTTCAACCAGAAAGAGGACGGCGAGCGCGAACCAGAACGCGTCCCTCAGACGCTGTTTCCAATCTTCCATACGTCTTCCTCTCACATGCGGCGAGCGCGTAGCGCCAGCGATCGGCGTGAATCACGACGGCGACATGGACCATCAGCTCAAATGTGGATGGCGCGTTTGGCGACGGCGAAGGCCGCCTCGCGCATCGCCTCCGAGAGCGTCGGATGGGCGTGGCAGGTGCGCGCGAGATCTTCCGCCGAGCCAGAAAATTCCATCAACACGGCAGCTTCAGCGATCAATTCGCCGGCCGCCGCGCCAATGATATGGACGCCGAGCACCCGGTCGGTCGCCGCGTCGGCGATGATCTTCACGAAACCGTCGGTCGCGCGCATCGCGCGCGCGCGGCCGTTGGCGGTAAAGGGGAATTTGCCGATGGCGACCTCGATCCCTCCGGATTTGGCCTCTTCCTCGGATATGCCGACTGCGGCGACTTCCGGCATCGTGTAGACGACGCTGGGAATGACGCCGTAATTCACATGCCCGGCCTGTCCGGCGAGGATTTCAGCAACGGCGATTCCTTCATCCTCAGCCTTATGGGCGAGCATCGGCCCGCGCACGACGTCGCCGATGGCGTAGACTCCCGGAACATTGGTCGCGAAGCCTTCGTCGATGACGATGCGGCCGCGCTCCAGGGCGACGCCGGCGCCCTCGAGTCCGAGGCCCTGCGTGAACGGGATGCGGCCCGTGGCGATGAGCACGGCGTCAGCCTCGATCGTGTCGGACGTCGCGCCATCGACCGACGAATAGGAGACGACAGCGCGCTCGGCCTTGCCGGTTGCCTCGCGCCGCACGCCAGTCACCTTGGAGGCGAGCCGGAATTCGAAGCCCTGTTTTTCGAGGATTTTCTGGAAGCGTGCAGCGATCTCAAGATCGAAGCCCGGCAGAATGCGATCAAGATATTCAATCGCAATCACTTCGGCGCCAAGCCGCCGCCAGACCGATCCGAGTTCCAGTCCGATGACGCCCGCGCCAACGACGACCAGCCGCTTCGGGGTCTTCGCCAGGGCCAACGCGCCCGTCGACGAAAGGATCAGCTTCTCGTCGATCGCGATCTCCGCGCCGGAGGCGTCGCGCAGCGGCGCGACAGCCGAACCGGTGGCGAGAACTATGTTCTTCGTTTCAAGCGTCTGAACCGCGCCGTCCGCGCTCGCGACCTCGACTTGGCCGGCGTCTTTCAGCCGGCCGACGCCGCGAAACGACTCGATCTTGTGCTTTCTAAACAGGAAGGCGACGCCATTGACGTTCGCGCCAACGGTGTCGTCCTTGTGCTTCATCATCGCCGCAAGATCGAGGCGCGGCGGATCGACGATGACGCCAAGCGGCTCCAATCCATGTGCCGCTTCTTCGAACATATGTGAAGCGTGGAGCAGCGCCTTCGACGGAATGCAGCCGACATTGAGGCAGGTGCCGCCGAATGTCGGGTCCTTCTCGACGACGGCCGTCTTTAATCCAAGTTGCGCCGCGCGGATCGCGCATACGTAACCGCCTGGACCGGATCCGATCACGATAAGATCGTAGGTCATGTCATCCACAATTCAAAAATGGCGCCGCTTCCAAGATGCGTTGCTCAGATAAACGCATCCGCGATGAACTTTGGCTAAACGCCGCTCTCGGAAATCAGCCGGCGGCCCATACGTAGATGAGCGTTGCGACGAGGCCGAGCGCGGTTTGACCCAGCTCCAAGCGACCCCAAAGATTGATCACCTTGCGCGCTTCGTGCGCCGCGTCGGCCTGGATCAGCGCCAGGATGCGATTGTTGAGCGGCACGATGGCAAGATAGGTGTAGGGCCAGCTCGCAATCGCGACGAGCGCGCCGAACAGCCATCTGACGTCGTCGAGCTCTCGAAACGCGATGAAGCCGAAGAGCGCGGCAAGCGCGGCAAAACTTGCGAGCACAATGAAGCCGCGATGATCGGAGGGCTCCCACTCCTTGATCAGCGCGTCGTCAGTGAGCGCAAGCCGCGCCGGCTGTTCGACGTAATTGACATAAAGCGAGGCGCCGGTGAAAGCGCCAGCCGTCGCGAGCGCAAGCGAACCAATAATCATTCAAGCGTCCTTTGGCGGTCGGCATGACTCGGCGTTCCTGGCGAATCGACCCCGACCGCCGACCCGCCGCCGTTGTTCTTAAGCTGACTCGATCGCTTCCTCGTCGCAGACGACGCGGGAGTTGCTCTCGGCTTCAGCTGCGACGTCGATTTTCACCGCCTTCACCGCATCCTGCTCTTTTCGGCGATCGGTGAAATGGTCGAAGAACACCCTCATGGCGCGATCGACGCCATAGGGATTGATGCGTCTCGTATCCTCCCGATAGAACATCGGCACGTTCGGGGAAACCGTGGCGAGATCATAGGACGGGAGATAGGCGATGTTCGGCCTGGCCCGGACCACCTCGTCGGCGGCGGCGCGCAGAATCGCCTTGACGGCGCAGTTCGATTCAATGACGTGCCGATCTTCATAGGTCGCGATAATCCCGACCGGCGACACGCTCAGGACGATGCGAACCTTGGGATTGACCTCGCGAATGCGGTCGACGGCGGCCATGAAGTCGCGCACGACTTCGCTGACGGTCATATTGTAGAACTCGTAGACGCTCGGATCCCAGGCGCCGCCGGCGACGCCCGGCGCCAGCTGCAGGATCGCGCCGTCGGGCTTGTGGCGCCAGGTCTCGGTGTGGCCGAATGTGAAAACGAAGACGTCCATCGTCTCGAGCATGTGGCGGACCGCGGCGAGATGCCGCTCGCGATCGGCGCGCATCTCGTCGACAGTGGCGTATCCGTCCGGCTCGATGCGCGGCCGGAACGGATCGACGAAGCGGCCGTCCTCCGGCCGGTTCCAGTGATCGAGCTGCGGCGTGAAGCGTCCATAGGCGCGTTCGATCAATTGCAGCAGCTGCGCGGTCGTGTAGAGATTGCCGTAGCGGCAGGAATACATTGAGTAGTTGCGGCGCAGCGCCTCATCCGCGGACATGCCGGCCGGCGGCTGCTCGGCGAGATAGTAATGGAATCCGCTCGCCTGCAGGCCCATGGCGATCTCCTGCGCAAAGCAACTGCCGCCCGTCGCGACCTTGTCCTGCGGCGAAATCTTGAAAGGCGTGCGAATGATTGGATCGAGCGCGAAGGGCGGCAGCGACGTCACCGCCTTGCGCCAAAAGCGATGGTCGGGTAGGGAGCTATAGGGGTTCTCCGCCATGGTCGCACTCCTTTCTGATCCGGCCGATGGTCGCGGATCGAGCTTTTCCCGCGTCGTTCGCGAGCCGCCTTCTGGCGTCGCAACATAGACGGCGCCCGTCCGCTTGTCACCCGGCGGCGCCGCTGAGAACGCCCGCGCCGTCGCCAATCCATGAAAGACCGCATGTTAACGCAGGTTGACACACAGATTCTAAAATCCTGGCGGCAATACGCCATCGAGCCGAGGATCGCGAAATTCACCGGACGCGTCATGCGCAACACCGGGCCGCGGATCGCCATCATCGGCAATTGCCAGAGTTTCGGCGTCGCCTATGCGATGAAAGTGCTCGATCCGAGCGCGACCGTCGACCATTTTTCGATGATCGCTCGCGCCCGCTCGACGATGGGCCTCTTCGCCAAGACGCTGGAGACTTACGACTACGTCTTCTCGCATGACTTTCTCGACGGCCACGTGCGCGGCGGCGGATCGGAGGAATTATGCAGGCGCCTGCCGAAGACGATGATCTTTCCTGCGATCACCTTCGCGGCCTTTCATCCCGATCTCGTCTATATTCACGATCTGTCGCGCATGCACGGTTTCGTTTGCGGGCCGATCGGTCCCTATCATTCGGCGATCGCGCTTTTCGCCTATCGCAAGGGCTTGTCGGTCGAGATGGCGAACGCGCTCTTCAACGAGAACGTCTTTGACGCGCTCGGCTATTTCGACATGTGGAACGACGCGTCGCGCGAACTGGTCGATGGTACGCGCGACAGATATGGCCTCGATCTTTCGGCCGAGCTGATGAACTGGTCGCGCCGCGGCGTCTTCATGTACAGCACCGTGCATCCGATGAGCTTTGTGCTGTTCGATCTCTCCAAGAAGCTATTCGAGACGGTCGGACTGAAGCCGCGGACAGTGAATTTCAACTATTACGCCATTCATGATCTCGCGCGCAGCGAGATCTTCCCGATCTATCCGCCGATCGCCAAACGATATGGCGCGCAGGGCGGCTATATGTTCAAGCTGCAAAACCACCATATATCGACGACGGTGGGCGACTTCCTGACGCTGCCGCAGTACATCGCGTCCTGCTACAAGATCTACAGCGGCCACGATCCATCGCAGCTCAGCAATCCGCGCGTCGACGCCTGGCTCGCCGACGAGGCGACGAGCGGATTGCTGATGAGGTTGGCGCGCGAGAATTTCGTCGCCGGTCTGATGCCGACGCTGTGAGCGCTTATTTCCAGCGCGTGTCGAATTTCGCGAGATTGAACGGCGGCTTATAGGGATGCAGCGGATTTTCGCCGCTGAAGGGCTTCACCACGGTGAGAATGCGCTCGCGATGTTTCAGGGGCGGGAAGCCTGAAGGATCCAGCGCACCGGTGAAACCGAAAAGATGCGCCGGATCGACATTGACCTTGAATGCCGGCGGCGGACGCATCCAGCTCTGCGCGGCCACATCCATATAGGCCGTCTTCAGCATGTGGTTGAGGCCCCACTGCGTCGGCACGAAGCAGGACTTCGCCGAGTCCGACATGTCCCAATAAAAAGTGTCGGGCCGCAGTTCGAGCGTCGCGTCGCCTTCGAAAATCGCGATCGATCCTTCGTGCATGAGATGCCGCACTTCGGCGAATCCCGCGAAGGGGTCGACAAGGTGATAGTAGACGCCGAGACAGATGATGATGTCGAAGGTCTCATTGAGCTTCGAGGCTTCGTAGATCGAAACGTTCTGATTGATCTCGACGTTGGATTTCAAAAGCTTCTTGGCGAGGCGCAGCCCGGCGCCGCTCGCCCAGTTCTGGCTCACGTCGTCGGTGGCGACAACGCGCTTGGCGCCCCGCCGCTCGGCGTAAAAGCTCCAGAATCCATCCCAGCAGCCGATTTCGAGCACGCTCTTGCCGGCGAAATCGATCTTGTCGAGTTCGCTCTCGATAAAGCGCCAGATGCGGCGGTGATCATCGGCTTGCGACACGCTGAGGGCGCGCAGCCCGTTTCCGAAATCGAACTCGTGATACCAATGAATGGCGTCAATTTCTTTTTGCAGCGCTTCGCGCGAGGCTGCGTCCTGCACGTCCATCGAATGTTCCTTGGATGATTGGGTCGGGCGCGCGGAAGCGCCCACTCTAATCGCGGCGAGGGCGCGGAGTTTGCCTTTATTCCGCGCTCCATGCAAGGCGAGGACGCGTCGTCCCTAAGCCGTCGAGACTTTCCATGTCGGCCGCGAATGCGCGGATGCGCGGCGCAATCTCGTCGCGAAAGCGCGAGCCGTTGAAGACGCCGTAATGGCCGACGCCTTTCTGGACATAATGGCGTTTCCGGGCGGCAGGAATATTGGCGCAGAGATCGAGCGCGGCTTCGGTCTGGCCGACGCCGGAAATGTCGTCCTTTTCACCCTCGACGGCAAACAGCGCGGTGCGGCTGATCGCTTTGAGGTCGATGAGATTGTCCCGGTGGCGCAACAGGCCGAGCGGCACCTCGTGGCGGACGAAGATGCGATCCACGGTTTGCAGATAGAATTCTGCGGTCAGATCCATGACCGCGAGATATTCGTCGTAAAAATCGCGGTGTCTTTCGGCGGAGTCGCCGTCCCCCTCGACGAGATGGTTGAACATTTCGAGATGAGCCGAGATATGGCGCTCGAAATTCATCGACATGAAGCCGGAGAGCTGCAGAAAGCCCGGATAGACTTGGCGTCCCATGCCGGCGTGCGGAAACGGCACGCTGTGGATGCAATGGCTGCGGAACCAATCCATCCCGCGCTGCTGCGCCAGCTTGTTGACGGCCGTCGGATTCACCCTTGTGTCGATGGGACCGCCGACCAGCACCATGGATTCCGGAACGTCAGGATCATTGTCCGCCTCCATGGCGGCGATCGCGCAGATGAGCGGCACTGAGGCCTGACAGACGCCAAGCGTATGCAAGGGTGTTTGGTTCACGTCCAATGCGAGAAAGCGCATGATTTCAATCAGATAATCGATGTAATCGTCGAGATCGAAGGAGCCGTCGACGAGCGGCACCGTCCGCGCGTCGCTCCAATCCGTGATGTAGACGTCGTAGGTCGGCAGGAACGCCTCGACCGTGCCGCGCAGCAGCGTGGCGTAGTGGCCGGACATCGGCGCGACAATCAGCAATTTCGACTGTCGCGGCGCGGGACCAGTAAACAGCCGCTTGAAATGCAGCAGGCCGCAAAACGGACGGCTCCAGACAACCTCCTCGAGGATTTCGACCTCGGCGCCGTCGACAATCGTCGTGTCCAAGCCGAATAGCGGTTTCCCGTAACGGCGAGTCATGCGCTCGAACAGCTCCGCCGAGGCGGCGACGTTGCGGCCGAACGACGTGTGATGCAGCGGATTGAGCGGATTCTTCATCGCGTGCAGCATCGCGTCCGTCGCCGCCCGCGCCGGCGCGAAAGCCAAGTGCAACATTTCGTATAGCTGGTACGACATACGGTCCATCGTTACGCTTCTCCCCGCCACCCCCGTCGCAGCCGCCGCGCTGCGTTTCATGCTGCACCGCACAATCAAACTTATAACACATTCAAGATGGGCAAAGTTAGAAATCTGGCGAGCAGAGCTGTGGCGCCACGGACCTGAAAATTTGCAGTTCTGTCATACTCTCGCAGTCAAGGCCCCGACTGCAAGCGAAAACCAGAGCGTGGCGGTTGAAATCCGGTAGAGCGCTAAAGCGCGGCGAATATCCGCCGTATTGGCCTTGCGCCTGCCGTCGCCCAGACTCGCGGCTTCCACCGCCTCTCCGCCGTAGGAGCGTGGACCGCCGAGCTTGAGGCCAAGAGCGCCCGCAGCCGCCGCTTCGGGCCAACCGGCGTTGGGAGAGGCGTGGTTCGGGGCGTCACGCCAGGCCGCCGCCAGCGCCTTTGCCGGGGAGGCGCCGCTCACCGCCAAGGCGCCGATCGCCAGCAGGCCCGCAGCCGCGCGCGCGGGGAGAACATTCATCAGATCGTCGCAACGGGCCGCGGCCCAGCCGAAGGCGATATAACGCGCCGACTTGTGGCCGATCATGCTGTCGGCGGTGTTGACCATCTTATAAGCCAGCGCGCCTGGCAGGCCGAAAACCGCGAGCCAGAGCGCCGGCGCGACGACGCCGTCGGAGAAATTCTCGGCGAGGCTCTCGATGGCGGCGCGGGCGACGCCGGATTCGTCGAGCGCCGAAACGTCGCGTCCGACGATTTTCGCCACCGCCGTCCGGCCGTCCTCCACCGAGATCGCCAGAGCCTCCGCGACCGCGGCGACATGCGCATCAAGGCTGCGCTGCGCCAGAAGGCTGGATGCAACGAAAGCGAGCGCAATCCAGCCGAGCGGAAGCGCGAGCATTGCGCGTTCGATCAGCGCGCCGCTCCCAACCGCGATGACAAGAAGCGCCGCGAGCGCGACGGCGCCTTTCAGACGTCGCAGCGCGAAGGAGTCGCCCTCACGGTTCAGTCCTCGGTCAAGCGCGGCGATCAGCGCGCCCATCCATGTCACCGGATGGCCGATCCGGCGAAAAAGCGCATCCGGATAGCCGGCGCCCGCCTCGATGACGAGCGCCAGAAGCGCAACGCCGAAATTCACCGTCCAAAAAGCGCGGTGATCGAGGCTTTGGCCAGCGCATTCTGATTGATGGTGAAGCCGGCGACGGCGGTGCGGCCCTGAGCGGCGTCGCCGAGCTTTTCGGTCTTGAGCGCGTAGACGGTGAAAACGTATCGGTGCGGCTTGCCGGGCGGCGGGCAGGGGCCGCCATACGCCTTGTCGCCGAAGTCCGTCTCCAAATGATGCGCGCCGGACGGCAGGTTTTTCCCCGAAGCGTCGCCCGCGCCGCGCTTCAAGCCGCGAGCGTCGGCCGGAATATCGACGACGAGCCAGTGCCAGAAGCCGGCGCCGCCGGTGGGCGCATCGGGATCATGCACGAGCACAGCGAAACTCTTGGTGCCAGGAGGCGGATCGCTCCAATTGAGCTCCGGCGAGATATTCTCGCCGGTGCAGCTCATGGAATCATAGACATGCTTCATATCGATCGTCTTGCCTTCGGCGATGTCGGGGCTTGTGAGCTCGAACGCCTGGGCGCCGCTCGAGTCGGCGGCGGCCAGCGCAATAAGACCGAGAAAGGATGAAACGCTGCGCAACATAAGCGTGCTCCTCAAATCTGGAAATCGCCGCATCTTTAGCGGATCGGCGCGCCGGTGTCGCGCGCTCGCGCTTCGCGGTAAAGAGGGCGCATGAGCGATGCGGGAAGTGGGCGTCCTTTGCGCCGCGGCTGGACGACGGGCGCCTGCGCGACCGCGGCCGCGCGCGCCGCCTTCGAGGCGCTGATGACGCACGGGCCGCCTCCCGATCCGGTCGAGATCGCGTTGCCATCGGGAAAGCGCGTCGCCTTCGCGCTGGCGACCTTTGAACGCGGCGAGGATTTCGCCCGCGCCGGCGTCGTCAAGGACGCCGGCGACGATCCGGACGTCACCCATGGCGCCCTGATATGCGCGCAAGTGCGCCACGGCGTTCCCGGCGCGGGCGTGCGATTTTTCGCGGGCGAGGGCGTCGGCGTCGTGACCCGTCCGGGGCTTCCGCTGCCGCCCGGCGAGCCGGCGATCAATCCCACGCCGCGTAAGATGATGGTTGAGACGATCATCGAGGCGAGCGCGAGGATCGGCGTTAGCGCGGACGCCGACATCGAAATTTCGGTCCCTGGCGGGGAGGATTTGGCCAAGCATACGCTGAATGGGCGGCTCGGCATCGTCGGCGGCCTCTCCATTCTCGGAACGACCGGCATCGTCACGCCGTTTTCCTGCGCCGCCTGGATCGACAGCATCCATCGCGGCGTCGATGTGGCCCGCGCCAGCGGCCTGACGCATGTCGCCGGCACGACGGGCTCGACCTCCGAGGCGGCGGTGAAGCGGCTTTATGATCTGCCGGAGACGTCCCTCATTGAAATGGGCGATTTTGTCGGCGGACTGCTGAAATATCTTCGCACGCATCCGGTCGCGCGCGTCACGATCGGCGGCGGCTTCGCCAAGATGACCAAGCTCGCGCAAGGGCGGCTCGATCTTCATTCGGGGCGCTCGAGCGTCGATTTTGCGCGGCTCGCCAACACCGCGCGCGAGGTCGGCGCGGGCGAAGAGATTGCCGCGCTCATCGCCAACGCCAATAGCGCGCTCGAAGCCCTGCAGATCGCGCGGAGCGCCGGCGTCGAACTCGAAACGCCGATCGCGCGCGATGCATGGAAAACCGGTGCGCGCGCGCTCGATGCGGCGGACAGCGAATTGGAAATCATCATTTTCGACCGAGAGGGAATTCTGCTCGCCCGCACGCCGTTCCAAAGAGCCCAGACATGAGCGAAAATCCGCATCTTACCCTTGTGCTCGGCGGCGCGCGTTCCGGCAAAAGCGCATATGCGGAGAGTCTCATCGTCACGCATCCGTCGCCCTGGACCTATATTGCGACGGCGGACATTCTGGATGAGGAAATGCGCGCGCGCGTCGACGCGCATCGCGCAAGACGCGGCGAGGACTGGCGCACGGTCGAAGCGGCGCAAGCGCTCGTCGACGCGATTCGCGAGGCGCCAGTCGATCGACCGCTGTTGATCGACTGTCTCACGCTCTGGCTGAGCAATCGGCTGCTTGGCGGCGCAGATCTTTCACGCGATCGCGCCGCGCTTGTTCATGCGCTGTCGTCCCGCTCGGCGCCGACCGTCGCCGTCTCGTCCGAGGTTGGCTTATCGATCGTGCCGGACAACGCGTTGGCGCGTTCTTTCCGGGATGCGGCAGGCGAATTGCATCAAGCTATTTCCCGGAATGCGGGACGGGTCGTCCTCGTCGTCGCGGGCAATCCGCTGAGGGTTAAGGGGCCGCCGATCATGTGATCATTTCCCCCGCCGCTAAAGCTTCGCCACACATTTTAGAGGAGAAGTTCATGTTTATTCCTTTGCGCAGATTACACATCGCCGTCGCCGTGACGTGCTGTCTTGCAGCCGACGCCGCGTCGGGCGCCGAGCGCCTGCCGGCTTACGGCGCAAATCTGTCCGAGACCTCCGTGTCCGGGCTTTCATCTGGCGCCGCGATGGCGTTGCAATTCCATGTGGCGCATTCCGGCGTTGTCAAAGGCGCGGGGATCATCGCCGGCGTGCCTTACGACTGCGCGGAGCAGAGCTCTAATCGCGCGACCAGCAATTGCATGAAGCCGGACGCGGCCCATCCTGTCCCGGATCCGGCGCATCTGAAGGACATCACCGACTCGCTCTCGCGCTCCGGGGCCATAGACGACGTCGCCAATTTGAACGATGCGCGCGTCTGGCTGTTTTCCGGCCGCAAGGATGAGGTGGTGCATCCCGTCGTCATGGATGCGGCGCACGACTATTATTCGTTTTATGTGCCGCCGGATCGCATCGTCTATCGAAACGATATCGGCGCCGGTCACGCCATGGTGACCGAGGACTATGGCGACAAGGAATGCAGCGCGACCAAGGCTCCGTTCATCGTCGATTGCGATTTTGACGCCGCCAATGCGCTGCTCGAACAAATTTACGGGCCGCTCAATCCGCCGAGCGCGCAGCCCGCCGGAAAATATGTCGAGTTCGATCAGAAGGAGTTTCTGCCCGACGGCAATCCCTATAATCACAGTTTAAGCGATGTCGGCTACGCCTATGTGCCGCATGTCTGCGCGCTGGAGACGTGTCGCGTGCATGTCGCCCTGCATGGCTGCAAACAGCAGGCCGCCGAAGTTGGCGACGCGTTCTACAAACACGCCGGCTACAATCGCTGGGCGGATACGAACCACGTCATCGTCGTCTATCCGCAAACCATCAGTCGCTGGGGCTGGGGCTGGCCGTTCTATACGTTGAACTTCGTTTTGAACCCCAACGCCTGC
The DNA here is from genome assembly GCA_022843525.1 of Methylocystis sp. Lineage (GTDB taxonomy): Bacteria > Pseudomonadota > Alphaproteobacteria > Rhizobiales > Beijerinckiaceae > Methylocystis. The sequence goes on from JALHNR010000018.1 coordinate 13,730, forward strand.
TGGGACTGGTGGGGCTATGACAGCGCCGAGCACCACACAAAGAAAGGTCCGCAGATCGCCGCCATTCGCGCGATCGTCGACCGGCTCGCGACGAAGCCCTGAGTCAGGCGCTAGTCAGTCCCTCGTCCTTCGAGACGCGGCCTTCGATCTCGGGCCTGCCCGAGATCGACATTGAATCCGCAAGTCGGGTAAACCGCGACTTGCGGGACGCTCCTCAGGATGAGGGACCTCACACAGTTCTCATGCTGAGGAGCCGCTGAAAGCGGCGTCTCGAAGCGCGAGGACTGCGGAGCCTGAGCAGGAGAGCGAGAATCAGCCGCCCGCCGCTTTCAACCCCGTCTCCAGATCGGCGATGATGTCGTCGATATGTTCAATGCCGATCGAGAGCCGCACATAGCCGGGCGTCACGCCGCTCGCGAGCTGCGCGTCCTCGGCGAGCTGCGAATGCGTCGTCGTCGCCGGATGGATGGCGAGGCTGCGCGCGTCGCCGATATTGGCGACGTGATAGAACATCTCCAGCGCGTCGATAAATCTGCGGCCGGCGTCAAGACCGCCCTTCAGCTCGAAGCCCAGCAGCGCGCCATAGCCGCCCTTCAGATAGGCGTCCGCGCGTCGGCGCATCTCGCCTGTCTGTTGCGATGGATGAATGACCCGCGTCACTTCGCTGCGCTTACTCAAGAAGTCGACGACCTTCTGCGCGTTCTGCACATGACGCTCCATGCGCAGCGTCACCGTCTCGACGCCCTGCAGAGTCAGAAAAGCGTTGAACGGTGAGGGCGCCGGACCGAGATCGCGCAACAACGTCGCGCGCGCCTTGATGATATAGGCGACCGGTCCGATCGGCTTGACCGCCTCAACCCAGATGGCGCCGTGATAGCTCGGATCAGGCGTATTCAGCGCCGGTTGACGCTTCGGAAATTTCTCCCAGTCGAAATTGCCGCTGTCGATGATGGCGCCGCCGATCGACGTGCCGTGGCCGCCAAGATATTTTGTGGTCGAGTAAACGACGATCGCTGCGCCATGATCGATCGGCCGGCAGAGGATTGGCGCGGCGGTGTTGTCCATGATCAGCGGAACGCCGAGCTCCCGACCGATCGCCGCCACTTCGGCGATCGGAAACACCGTGAGTTTCGGATTAGGCAGAGTCTCGGCGTAATAGGCGCGCGTGCGATCGTCAGTGGCGCGGCGGAAATTCTCGGGGTCGGCCGGATCGACGAAGCGCACTTCGAGGCCTTGATCCTTCAGCGTATTGGCGAAGAGGTTCCAGGTGCCGCCGTAAAGATCGGTTGACGAGACGACATTGTCGCCGACGCGCGCGAGATTTTGAATCGAGAGCGCCGACGCGGCCTGTCCAGAGGCGAGCGCCAGCGCCGCCACGCCGCCTTCCAGCGCCGCGAGCCGCGCCTCCAACACGCCGGTCGTCGGGTTGCCGATGCGCGTATAGATGTGGCCGAGCTCTTTGAGCGCAAAAAGACTGGCGGCGTGCTCGGTGTCGCGAAACTGATAGGAGGTCGTCTGATAGATCGGAACGGCGACGGCGCCGTTGGTCTCGTCGGCGCGCCAGCCGGCGTGGAGCGCAATCGTTTCGGCGTGCGTGCTGTTGACGGCCATCATCTTCCTCCTAGAGAGCAGGCTCCGAAAAAGTTGACGAACTTTTTCAATGAGAGCCGCTCCACCATTTTGATTTTGAGCGATTCCTATCGATCACATGATTTCATGAATCGAGAAGCGTTCTGGCGTAAGCGCAAGCTGAATACGGCAAAGCGTATGCGAGCGCTACATCGCGCGTCTCGCGCCATTGCTAGTTTTGTTCCGGCCCCCATTTACCCGCGGGGTTAATGTTGCGCGCTGGCGCCCCCTCCAGGGAGTTCGATATGAAGACAGGAATCGCCCTCATCGGAAGCCTCGTCCTCGCCCTTCTGGCGCCTGCGGCGTTGGCCGAGGACCAGCAGCAAGGGCAATCGCAACAGTCGGATCAGCAGTCACAGCCGCAGCAGCAGTCACCGCAGCAGCAGCCGCAGCAGGACCAGGGTGTGACGTCGGGGCCAGCCGCAGGCACGCCTGTTGAGCCTTCGGGATCGGTGCAGAAGGACAATCCGAAAGCGGAAGATGTCAACCCAAGCGGCGTTTCCGGCCCAAGTGGAACCTCAGCCGGCGCGCCCGCGGTTGAGGGCAAGAAAGGAACACAGAGCGGCCAAGAATGGGCGCCGCCCGAAGAGATTAGGCCGAAGAAGGGGCCAGGCTCGTAACCTCATTTCAAGCTGCGATCAGCGGCAAAAAAAACACGGATCGGGAATCGCCGTGTTGTGAATCGATCGGCGGCTTGCGACGCATGGGGCGCAGCGTCGTGAGAGTCGCCGATCGCGTTTCGACATGCACGCGAATCCAACATGCGAGTCCAAGCGTGGCGTTATTCCTTGAGTCGAGGGACTCGCCGACTATAATCCGCCCCGGCCATAAATGAGCGCAACCCCGCGACTCGGGCCCAATCCAAAGGGGGATTCGCCATATGAAAAAACTACTGCTGTTGACGGCCGCAATTGCTGCGGGCGCAATGTTCGGCGCGCCGGTCCGCGCCGAAGATCAAAGCGAAGCGCCCGCTGCGGCGAGCGCAGCGCCCGCCGAAACGACGGCGCCCAGCGCGCCGGCCGAAACGGCGGCGCCCAGCGCGCCAGCCGAAGCGAGCCCGCCAGCCGCCGAGAGCAAGCCCGTCATTCCCCCCGATTCGGAGTGGGTGCATCCCACTAAATGACTTTCTTCGCTGCATTTCCCGCTTTCGGGAAATGCAGCGGCTTTATTCAACATTGTTACACGAGATCCTTCGCGTCTCTGAAGGCGCGCGCGGCGCAGGCGAGCGCGAAGGCATATTCCAGCGCCGTGTCTTCAAGCGCTTCGAAACGGCCAGAGGCGCCGGCGTGGCCCGCGCCCATATGGGTGAACAGCAACACAGGTCCGCCGCCGCTCATCGTCGCGCGAAGCTTCGCGACCCATTTGAGCGGCTCCCAATAGGTGACCCGAGGATCGGTCACGCCGGCGACGGCGAGAATTGGCGGGTAGCGTTGCGCGCGCACATTGTCGTAAGGCGAATAGGACGCGAGGCGATCATAGGCTTCGGCGCTGGCGATCGGGTTGCCCCATTCCAGCCATTCGGGCGGCGTCAGCGGAAGATCGTCGCGCAGCATCGTATTCAGCGTGTCGACGAAAGGCACGCTGGCGATGATCCCCGCGAACAGCTCCGGCGCCTCATTGGCGATAGCGCCCATCAGCAGACCGCCCGCCGATCCTCCCTGCGCGACGACGCCGCCTGCGCGCGTGTAGCCGGCCGAAACCAGATGCCGCGCGCAATCGATGAAATCGGTGAAGCTGTTTTGCTTCTTCTCGAGCTTGCCGTCCTCATACCAGCGCCATCCCTTGTCGGTTCCGCCGCGAATATGGGCGCGCGCATAAACAAAGCCTCGATCGACGAGCGATAGCGCGTCTTCGTTGAAAGCCGCCGACAGCGCATAGCCATAGGCGCCATAGCCGTAGAGCAGCAGCGGCGCGCCGGCTCCGCCGGGCGTGAAGTCGGCGCGGTGCAGGAGTGTGATCGGCACGCTTTCGCCGTCGCGCGCCGTCGCGAACAGACGCCGCGTCACATAGTTCTTGGGATCGTGTCCGGAGGGAATTTGCTGGCGCTTGCGCAGGACGCGCGTGCGCGCGGTCATGTCGTAGTCATAAGTCTCATCAGGCGTCGTCATCGACGAATAGACGAAGCGCAAGATGTCGGTGTCGAATTCGAGTCCCGGATCTATCGACAGCGCATAGGCGTCCTCCTCGAAGTGAATCGCATGTTCCTCGCCGCTGGAGAGCGCGCGGATGACGAGCTTCGGCAAGGAGTTTTCCCGAAGCAGCCAGACAAGATGGCGCGCATAGATGGTGAAGGAGTCGATTAAGACGCCGTGGCGATGGTGAACGACGTCCTTCCAATTCTCGCGGCCGGGCTCTGCGAGCGGCGCGACGGAAATGCGGAAATCATCGGCGCCGTCGGCGTTGTTGCGAATGTAAAGAAGGTCGTCATGCGGCTCGACGTCGTAGCGCAGGCGCGGTTCGCGCGGCGCGACAATGCGCGGCGTCGGATTGCCTTCGCGAAGATCAATCAGCCAGCATTCCGTCGCGTCATGGCCGTGGATGGACACAATGGCGAAACGCCTGCAGCGGCTCTCATGCAGGCTGACGAACCAGGCGCTGTCGGTTTCCTCGATGATCAGCGCGTCGTCGGCCGGATCGGCGCCCACTTCGTGTCGAAAGACCTGCGCGGTGCGATGGTTCTCGTCGATCAGCACATAGTAGTAGGCTTTTGAATCGGCGCTCCAGACAATGGCCCCGTCGCTGTCGCTCACGACGTCGGCGCGGTCGCGACCATCGCTCAACGCCCTGGTGCGGATGTCGTAAAGCTCCGAACCCGCGTCATCGACGCTCCAGGCGAGTTGCGCGTGATCGGGCGCATGCGCCGCGTCGCCAATGTCGAAGAAGTCGTGGCCCTTGGCGAGCGCATCGCCGTCGAGGAGCACTGTCTCGGCGCCGCCTTCTCGCGGCGTCCGGCAGTAGAGCGGATGTTCCGCACCTTCATGAAAGCGTTCGTAATAGGCGAAAGGCCCGTCCGGCTCGGGAACCTCGCTGTCATCCTCCTTGATGCGGCCGCGCATTTCGGTCACGAGCGCTTTTCGCAAATTCTTGAGCGGCGCCATGACGCGATCGCAGTAAACGTTTTCCGCCTTGATCAGCTCGGCGATGTCGAGGGGAAGAGCGTCGGGATCGCGCAGCACCTCGCGCCAGTTTTTCGCAGCGCACCAGTCGTAAGGATCATCGAGCACACGGCCATGGATGACTCTGCGCGTGTGGCGCTGCGGGGCGACGGGCGGCGCCGCGCCTGCAAGTTCGAATCGCCAACTCGATAAATTCACCGCCGTATCGCGGGCCATGGCATCCTCCGCCGATTGCTTTCCGGGGCTTTTATCACCGCATGGCAGTCTGCGCAGCGATCTCTCTGCCAATGGACTCGAAGCGATTTGTAAATGAATCGCGCCTTAGCCTTGCGCAAGACCTGTCCGCTTTGGGATGAGGAGCGATTCATGCGTTACTCCCACGCCGCGCTCAGTCCGGTTTCGGTCGGCGAGCGAAAGACTTTCCGCCCCAACCTTCCTGTGCGCCGCGCGTCCGCGCTGCGCCGGCTCGCAGGGAAGATTGTCTATTCGAGCGTCATCGCCGGCGTCGCGATCTATGTGTGGTGGCGGCGATAGCAGGTTCCGAAAAAGTTGGCGGATTTTTCGAGGAGAACCTGCTCCAATATTTTGATTTTTAGCGATTCCTTCCCGATCACCTGATTACATGTGATCGGGAAGCGCTCGAGGCGCATTTCCACGCTGCTGCGCTGCGTCAAAGACAAACTGTCATAAATCGCCTAAGCTTCAGGTGTGGCCGATGGCGAATGCGCGCTTGCGCGTGACGGAGTCGCGCCGCGATTGGATCAACATGCGGCGTTGCGGCGCGCCTCGAAGCAAAGAAGAAACGTAGATGTTCACCAATATGAAAAGCATTGCCGCTGGCGTCCTCTGCGTCAGCCTCTCCTTAGGCGCCGCCGCGCTCGCCGAGCCGAAGGCGTCTGCGCCGGCTGACGCGCCGGCCGCCTGGGCGCCGCCCGCCGAGATCGCGCCAAAGAGCGCCGCGCCCACGGAGGCGGCTGCATCGAGCACTGAGGCGCCCGCCGCTGCAGCGCAGCCCACGAGCGCCGCTCCAGGGGCGAAGACGCATGCGGAGCGAGAAAAAGACTGCCGCGCGCAAGCCGAGGCCAAAGGGCTTCACGGCAAAGAGCGCAAACACTTCAAATCCGACTGTCTGAAGGGATGACAAAGTCCGCCGGTCGCCTCACGCGGCCGGCGGCGTGTCAGTAGACGCGGTCGATGCAGAAGTCGACGACTTCGAGCAGCGCGCTCTTCCACGGCGACGCGGGAAAAATTTCCATCGCGTCGCGTGCGATGGCGCCGTAATGCGTCGCGCGCTCGATCGTGTCGTCGAGCGCCTTGTGCTTCTTCATCAGACCGCAGGCGGTCTCGACGTCGCCGTCCTTGATTTCGGCCTTTTCCAGCGTGCGCCGCCAGAACTCGCGTTCTTTCTCATTGCCACGACGGAAGGCGAGCACCACGGGGAGCGTGATCTTGCCCTCGCGGAAGTCGTCGCCGACGTTCTTACCGAGCTTGGCCGAGGAGCCGCCGTAATCGAGCGCGTCGTCGATGAGCTGGAACGCGATGCCGAGATTCATGCCGTAGCTGCGCGCGGCCGCTTCATCGGCCTTCGGCTTGCCCCCGAGCATCACCCCGACTTCGGCCGCGGCGGCGAAAAGCTCGGCCGTCTTGCGGCGGATGACGCCCATATAGGCGTCCTCGGTCGTGGTCGTGTCCTTCGCCGCATTGAGCTGCATGATCTCGCCTTCGGCGATCACCGCCGCCGCCTGCGACACGACGGTGAGCGGCGCGATAACGCCGGGCTCGACCATCATTTTGAAGGCGTGGCCGAGCAGGAAGTCGCCGACGAGCACGCAGGTCTGATTGCCCCACAGCATCCGGGCCGCGATCTTGCCGCGGCGCATGTCGCTTTCGTCGACGACATCGTCGTGGAGCAGCGTCGCCGTATGCATGAATTCAATGCCGGCGGCGAATTTCAGATGCCCGTCGCCCCTGTAGCCGCACATGCCGGCGGTGGCGAGAACGAGCATCGGCCGCAGACGCTTGCCGCCGGCGGAGATGAGATGATTGGCGACCTCGGGAATCGTCGTGACGTCGGAGCCCATGCGCTGAATGATCAGCTGATTGGTGCGCTCCAGGTCGGGCTTGATGAGTTCGAGGAGACTGTCGAGGCCGGCGTCCTTTTTCTCATCGAGCGGAATGACGATACCCACGGACCCCCCTTAAGCCTTACGTTTTCTGGCGCGAACTTACGGCTTTGGGATGGAGGCGGCAAGTCGGCGGCGTTCGCGAATATGGGGAGCGTTCGCAAATCCCTCTCCTTGACGGGAGGGCGGCTCGACGAATTCGAGTCGGGTAGGGTGAAAAACGGGCGGCTTTGTTAACCATGAACCCGCCCGGACGCCCGCGGCGTCCGACCTCTCCGCACAGGGGGAGGGATGCGCCCGCAGAGTCGTGGTAGTCCTTCCAATTCCATGAGCGACAAACAAGGTCTCGATGGTTTTCTCGGCGGGCGCCTGCGCCTGCGTCAAAGCGCCGCCGGCCACCGCTCCGGAACGGAGGCGGAACTGCTCGCCGCCGCGACGCCGCAACATCAGCAGGGGCTCATTCTCGACGTCGGCGCCGGGTCGGGCGCGGTCGGGCTGATGGCGGCGCTGCGCGCGCCTGGCGCGATCGTTGGACTGGTGGAGATCGATCCCGAGTCCTGCGCGCTCGCGCGGGAAAACGTCGCCGAAAATGCGCTGGGCGCAAGGGCGACGGTTTACCAAGCCGACGTTCTCGCGGCGAAATCGCGCCGCGCCGCTGGTTTGACGGACGAAAAGGCGGCGCTCGTGCTCACCAATCCGCCGTTTCATGCCGCCGGCAAGGTGCGCGTCACGCCCGACGCGGCGAAGGCGCGCGCCCATGTCGCCAGCGCGCCGCTGATTGATTGGGTGCGGGCCTGTCTCGCGCTGCTCGCGCCTGGCGGAACCTTCGTGATGATCCACCGCGCCGACGCGCTCGCCGAATGTCTCGCGGCTGTCGAAGGCAGAATAGGGGGCGTCTCGATCCAGCCCATCCACACGCGAACAGATGCGCCGGCGACGCGCATTCTTCTCGCCGGCGTCAAAGGCTCGAAAGCGCCGCTGTCGATCTTGAAGGCGATCGTTGTCTAATATGAATCCCGGTTGATCAGTTCGCTGGCCTGTCATTCCCGGCAGGCCGCAGGCCTGACCGGGAATCAAGAGCCGATACAGCAGCGCTGGTTTTGCTCTGGATTCCCGATCGCGCGTGAGACGCGCGTCGGGAATGACATGCCTGCGACTTAGGCGAAACGAGAATTCACGCCGCGCGCTGCGGGGCGATCGGCGGGTTTGAGAGCTGCGGCTCCCAGTAATTGCCCTTATCAAACATGTGCCGCGCCTGCGCATATTGGAACATGATGCGCGCGACGATGGTGATGGTCTCCGGCTTGCGCACGGCGGCGCCCCAGACCTTGTTCCACATGCGGCCTTCCTGTTCGCCCATCTTGCGCACGTCCATGCCGACCTGCATCGCCTGCTGTTCGACCTCGCGCAGCGCTTTGGGGTCGAAAGGCTGCGGCGCCGGCGCCTTGCGACGGCGGCCAAACGTGCTGATCAGGCGCAGCATGCGTTCGCCGAAGGCGGCCGGTGCGTAGATCGCGTTGCAGAGATTCTGCATGCCGTGATGCAGCTCCTCCATGCTCATCGTCTGGCATTGGATGTTAGAGCTCCATGGCACCGCCTGGGTCTCGACGCCGCCGGTGATGAGGCGGCCTTCGCGGGTGATGCGGTCGAAGAGCGGCGTCGCTTCCGACGCCATCAGCGCGCCGAGGCTGAAGATCGGAATCGGCGTCGCCATGGCGAATTCATACTGCTGGGCGAAGACGCTCGGACCGTCATGATCGAAGCCGACGATCATGCCGCCCATCACCGACATGCCGTGGTCGACGAGCTTCTGGATTTCGTCGACGAGGCTGACCTTGAGATTCTGCCGCTTGCCGGTCTCGCGCAGGCTTTCGACATTGGGCGTCTCGATGCCGACGAAGACCTGCGTCAGGCC
>JALHNR010000019.1:0-7534 GCA_022843525.1 Methylocystis sp.
CAGAACCGACGCGGTCTCGGAAATCGAGCGCGACGCCGTCAGCTTTGAGGCAAGTTCCGCCGTCAACGCCGCTTCCTGCTGCATGCGCTCCATCAAGACGCGGTTGGCGTCCTGCAGATAGTCCCAGATCTCAGTCCGCGCTTCGCTGAAATCTTCGAGCCGCCGCCGTCCTTCCGCAGCAACTTCGGCCGCCGCTTCGGCGGGTTGCGCGCTTTCGTTGCGCCGCTCTTCCTGCTGGGTCATGTCGCGTCTCTCCCTCGTCTGAAACGCCAGCTCCCCGGGCCACTATATAAGACCATGCGAGGGAATGTCTGTGACGATCGCTCCTCCGCGCATTGCCGAAGCTTGACGATTTCCAGCGACCCAGGCGGCTCGACAAAGCGCCGCCATTCGGTTATGAAGCGGGACTCAACTAGAACAGCGTTCCGAAACGCTCGTCGGCCCCAAGGCTAAGACGAAACGGCAGGAGTTTTCGTTATGAACATTATCGAGCAGCTCGAGGCGGAACATGCCGCCAAGCTTATCGAGGGCAAGAAAATCCCGGAGTTTCGGCCGGGAGATACGGTGATCGTGAACGTCAAGGTGAAGGAAGGCGAACGCGCGCGTATTCAGGCTTATGAAGGCGTCGTCATCTCCCGCCAGGGCGGCGGGCTGAACGAGAGCTTCACCGTCCGTAAGATTTCCTATGGCGAGGGCGTCGAGCGCGTCTTCCCGATCCACGGGCCGCTGATCGACTCCATCAAGCTCGTGCGCCGCGGCAAGGTGCGCCGCGCCAAGCTCTATTATCTGCGCGATCGCCGCGGCAAGTCCGCCCGCATCGCCGAGCGCATCGACACCAAGCCGAAGGCGGCCGCAGGCAAATAACGAGGGTTCTCGGAGAATGCCGCCGTCCGCAGCCGCCCGGTTTCGGGCGGCTTTTTTTTAGTTCTCCAGCGGCGCGTTAAGAATCCAGCGGTGGCCAAATGGGTCGCGCAAGGAAGCATAGCGCGTCCCCCAGAAAGAATTCGTCGGGGCCGTCTCGACCTTGCCGCCGAGCTTGGTGGCGCGGGCGCAGATGTCGTCGACGTCCTGCGCCTTGTCGTATTCGAGGCTGATGGAGACGGTCACGTGCTCGCCAGGCAGGGGCACGCGGGTTTGGCCAAATTCGGGAAAGATGTCGGCGAGCATCACCGAGCCGCCGTTGATCAGCAATTCGCAGTGGGCGATGCGCAGCCCGTCGACCGACGGCATGAGCGCCCGCTGCTGGGCGCCGAAGGCGCCGGTGTAAAAAGCGATGGCTGCGGCGGCGGGGCTGACGGTCAGATAGGGCGCGACCCTCGGACGTGGCTGTTTCATCAAATTTCCTCCGCCGGGGCGCGCAGCGGATCGCCCCAGTCCTTTTTTCTGATCTTTTCGTAGCGCGCCTTGTCGCGCTTGGGAATGAATGTCTCTGCGAATGCTTTATCCGCGCAGAGCCTAAGGGAAATTCCCGCCTTGCTGACGCGGGGCGGGGCGATCACGCGCGCCCATGGCGGCGTTCCAGCGGACCGTCCCGCCACAAGATAGGCGAACTTCTCGTCCTCGAAGGGCGCGTCGGCGCCTTTGACCAATTTGTGCGCGCGCCGCCGTGGCAGCCGGACCGAGAAATGGCACCAGTCGTTCGCCGGCAAAGGGCAGGGCGCCTGGTGCGGACAGGGCGCGAGAATATTCGCGCCGAGCGCGATCAGCTGGCTTCGGACGATCATGAGCCGGGCATGGTCGCGAGGCGTGCCCGGCTCCACGATGACGAGAGCGCCGCTTGTGCGCGACCAAAGCTGATCGACGACGGCGGAGAGGTCGGCTTCGGCGATTTCAGTAAGCGCGTAGCCGACCACGACGAGGTCGAACGAGGCGGCGTCCTCGCCCGCCGGCAAAGCGGCCATGTCGGCGTCCAGCGCCTCGATGGTCGCGCGAAGTCCGCTCTCCTGCGCCAGCGCCGCCGCGAGGTTCAAGAACAGCGCGCTGCGGTCAAGGAGCGTGATCTCGGCGATGTTTGGCCACACGGTCGCGGCGGCGCAGGAGGCCGCGCCAAGGCCGCACCCGACGTCGAGCATCCGCTGCGGGGCGAATTCGGGGCTCTGCTCGTCCAGCCGTCCGAGCGCCGTCACGATGGCGGCGTAGGTCGCGGGCATGCGCGTCGCCGCATAGGCCAGGGCGTCCGTCTCGTCACGAATGGTTTCGCTGGTCGGCCTATGGGCGCGATAGCGCTCCGACAGCTGTCGGGCTCTGTCGCGCAGCATGCCCTGTGCGCGGCCCTCAAGCCTCGCCTCGATGGACGCCGAAAGCGGCGCAGGAAGCTCTGGGGAGGGCAGGCTCATCGCTTATGGGCTCGGGGAGGGCTGCATCTTGAACTCTCTTCCATGCAGCTTGCGTTACGGGTAGAAGAGCCTCAATTCAAGGGAGACGAAAAGAGGCGGGCAATCGCAGTCGGCCTCATGCTGAGGAAGAGCGGAGGCCGTCTCCAAGCACGAGGGCGCCGCCCGTGATTTCCTTTTTCTTCGAGACGCGGCCTGCGGCCGCTCCTCAGGATGAGGAAATCAATCAGCGAGCCGCGAGAAGCCAGCAAGAGGAAGAGATAATGTCCAAAGCCGCGCCCCGCACCGTTTACGACAAGATCTGGGACGACCATGTCGTCGACCACAAGGATGATGGCGCGTCGTTGCTCTATATCGATCGCCACCTCGTGCACGAGGTGACGAGTCCGCAGGCGTTCGAAGGCTTGCGCATGATGGGCCGGTCGGTGCGCGCCCCGCAACGGACGCTCGCCGTCGTCGATCACAACGTGCCGACGACCGATCGCTCATTGCCGATTGAAGATGCCGAGAGCAGGGCGCAGGTGGAACAGCTCGCGCTCAACGCGCGCGAGTTCGGCGTCGAATATTACGACGAGCACGACCGTCGCCAGGGCGTCGTGCATATCGTCGGCCCGGAGCAGGGCTTCACTCTCCCCGGCATGACGATCGTCTGCGGCGACAGTCATACCTCGACTCACGGCGCCTTTGGCGCGCTGGCGCATGGCATCGGCACGTCGGAAGTCGAGCATGTGCTCGCAACGCAGACGCTGATCCAGAATAAGGCGGCCAATATGCTGGTGCAGGTCGACGGCAAACTCGCCGACGGCGCCACCGCGAAAGACATCATCCTCGCGATCATCGGCAAGATCGGCACCGCCGGCGGCACCGGACACGTCATCGAATATGCAGGCGAGGCGATCCGCGATCTCTCGATGGAAGGCCGCATGACGGTCTGCAACATGTCGATCGAAGGGGGCGCGCGCGCCGGGCTCGTCGCGCCGGATGAGAAGACCTTCGCCTATCTGAAGGACCGCCCGAAAGGTCCGAAGGGCGAAGCGTTCGACATGGCTCGAAAATATTGGGAGACGCTGTACACGGACAAGGGCGCGCATTTCGATAAGATCGTCAGGCTCGACGCGAGCAATCTGCCGCCGATCGTGACCTGGGGCACGTCGCCTGAAGACGTCGCGACCATCGACGGATTCGTGCCCACCCCCGACAGCGCGAACACGCCGCAAAAGCGTGCCGCGATCGAACGCGCGCTCGACTATATGGGTCTGAGGGGCGGCGAACGCATCACCGATATTGAGATCGACCGAGTGTTCATTGGCTCCTGCACCAACGGCCGTATCGAAGATCTGCGCGCGGCGGCGAAGATGGTGGAGGGAAAGAGCGTCGCCGATCGCGTCAATGCGTTGGTTGTGCCGGGATCGGGTCTCGTAAAGGCGCAGGCGGAAGCGGAGGGTCTCGACAAGATCTTTACCGCCGCCGGCTTCGAATGGCGGGAGCCGGGCTGCTCCATGTGTTTGGCGATGAATCCCGACCGTTTAGCGCCGGGCGAGCGCTGCGCCTCGACGTCCAATCGCAATTTCGAGGGACGACAGGGCTTCAAGGGCCGAACCCACCTCGTCTCTCCGGCGATGGCGGCCGCCGCCGCAGTCGCCGGACGCCTGGTTGACGTGCGCAGCTGGCGGTAGCGACGAAGGCGCTGGCGGCAACTTGGCTGCTGGCGCTTTAGCGAGCTCCAACTGCGCAAGCAGCGTCAGTCGTTATCGTCGTCAGGAATGTTATTGTCCAAATTCGGGTCGCTACGCCATTCATCGTCGCTCCAGGGACGCGTGTCGCGCCACATGCGATCGCCGCCGCGGCCCCAATAGTCGCCAGGCTCGTCTTTGATGTCCTGATCACGGTCATCAGCAGCTATCTGGATAACACCATCATCCACCTGCATGAGGCGCACGACAGAGAGCGGGCGAGCTGAAACTTCGGACTGCGTGAATCCGAAGGCGCCAAGCGCAAACGCCGCAATCAGCAGTCTATTCATGAGTTCTCCTCCTCATATGCCTGAACATTGCATCGCGCCGATTGTTCCTGCGTAGCGGCGGGGTTTCGCGGCGTTGCGCAGCTGACGATGATCCGCAGCCAGCAAACGGATGCTTAATCCAGGGTTCCGAGGAGGTTGATGGAGGCGATCGCTCGGTGTTCAGCGGCGCTGCAATCTTGGCGCAACAAACGGGCGCCCGCCCTTGCGGACGCCCTGAGTCTCAACGGCTTCAGCGTCCCGACGCTATTTGTTAGTCACGGTCGCGCCCGCGGCGGTTATTGTCCCAGTCATGCTTGGGCCCGCCGCGCCACTTGTCGTCGCGCCACGAGCGGTCACGGCCCCAGTACCCATGCCGGTTATTATCCCAGCCGCGATGAAGGCCGCGGTCCCAGCCGCGATGATAGCCGCGATTCTCTTTCCAGCCCGAGTCACGATCACGCGCCTTCTGCACGAGCCCGTCATCGGTCTGGATCATGCCCGGCGCCTGCGAAGCGGCGGGCGCCGACACTGCGGACTGCGCAAAACCAACCGCGCCGAGCGCAAGCGCCGCGATCAACAGCTTATTCATGAGTGAGCTCCTATCATGGTGATCCTGCCTAACACCGAGTGCCGTCGATTGTTCCTGGGCGTTGGGGCATTTGGGCTGCTATAAGTCTGACGATGACTGAACGGGAATGGAGCCGCGTAAGACCGCCGACGCTTGCCGATATAGAAGCGCTCGCGGACGCGGCCTATGCGGCTCTGCCGACAAGCTTCACGCGGCTGTGCGAAGGTCTCGTCATCCGCGTCGAGGATTTTCCCGACGACGAAACGCTCGATGATATGCACTGCGAAAGTGAATTCGATCTTCTGGGTCTCTTTCGCGGGCGCGGCCTCACGCAAGGCGCTCATCTTTCTGAGACCGGCGAGCAGCCGAATATGATCTGGCTCTATCGACGGCCGATACTCGACTATTGGGCCGATAGCGAAGACACGCTTGAAGCGATCGTCACCCATGTGCTCGTGCATGAGATCGGTCATCATTTCGGATTGACCGACGCCGATATGGAGGAAATCGAACGGCGCGCCGAATAGAATTCAGGACGCGTGTTCCGCGAGCAGCGTTCCGATGATGGCGCCGAGCGCCATGTCGTCCTCTTGCCCAAATCCATGATGGCGAATGCGCCCGTCGCGGCCGATCAGGATCGCTGTCGGCGTTCCGCGCATTTCATAGCGCGCCATGGTGACGGGAATCGGCCCGTTCTCTGCGGGCTGATCGACGCCGATCGGAAATGACAGCCGATATTCATGGATGAAGGCTTCGAGCGACACGGGCGTCATCGCCGCGTGATGTTCGAACACCGTGTGCAGGCCGATGACGGCGAGGTCGGAGTCGCGGAACAGCGCATGCGCGCGCTGCGCTTGCGGCGTGCCATGCGCGACGCAACCGGGACACAGCATTTGAAAGGCGTGCAGCAGGACTACCCGCCCGCGCAGCGCCGCGAGCGTGATCGGCGTCGGCGTATTGAACCAGCTCGACACAGCAAGCTCCGGCGCCTGCATTCATGCCTCCTTTGCGAGCGTGTTTTTCAATTAGCGCGCGTCTTGCGCAGGGATAAGAAGATCACGTCCGTCGATCGTCATCCAGATCTTTTCCCAAATTTCGCTTTGGCGTTCGAAAGCCGACGCGGCCAGGCTTTTTCCGGTGAATTTTGGCGCGATCGCATGAGCGCGCGCTCCTCAATCTGGCGTCTCTCGGGGTTGGCGAGTTGATGTCAGCCCGCCCTTCGGTCAAGCGTTTGGCCATTCGCTGAGTCGCCCGACAGAGGCGACGGCGGGGCGCCTTTCATGCTGGCGCGTGTCGCGGCGCGGTTCAGCTTCACTTGGATGAAAACGATAGCGGGCGCGATCATCCGGCGTCGGGATAGAGAGATTCCGTTTGCGCATTGCCGCGACTGCAGCGGCGCATAGATATTTGGTTGCAAGACGCCCGTCATGGGGTTCTCGACAGGAAGATCAGAGCGTTCCCCGATGAGTCCCAAAAGCGTCCTTGGGGTCGCGCTGAGCGCCGTCGCGTTGACGCTCTGCTCATGCGTCCTTCCCGCGATCAGCCAAGAAAGAATGGTCAACGTTTTGGGCTGGGGCGACTACGTCGATCCTCGTGTGCTGAGAGATTTCACCAGGACGACCGGCATCGAAGTGACATACGAAAGCTACAGTTCGGATGAGAGCTTAGAAACAACGCTTCAGCCCGGGAAGCACGCTTTTGACGTCGTGATCGTTTCCAGCGGTGTGTTGCGACAGCAAATCGCCAGGGGCCTTTATCAGAAGCTCGACAAGAGCAAGCTTCCAAACGCCGTTAATCTTTGGCCAGAGATTATGGAGCGCCTCGCCACCTATGACCCCGGGAACGAACACGCCGTCAATTATGCGTGGTTTGCGATGGGGATCGCCTACGACGTCGGAAAGGCCAGGGAACTCATGGGCGCGGCCCCGCCGTCGGGGGATTTTTCGTTCGACTCATGGGGCCTGCTGTTCAAGCAGAAAAATTTGAAGAAACTTTCGTCCTGCGGGGTGGGAATACTGGACAGTCCTGAGGATTTGTCTGCTGCCGCGCTGCAGTATTTGTGGTCCAACTGGCGACTTTCGCCGGGTCTGGATCGACGCACGGACGGCATACGCGCCGCCGAGCTTTTGACCGCCCTCCGGCGCGACAGTAAACGCCTCGAGTCGCGCGACTACGTCAATGCGCTGGTCAATGGCGACGTCTGCGTCGCGGTCGGCTATTCCCTGGATAGCCTGCGCGCCCGCTACACAGCCGGCATGGTGGAAGATTTCGTCGAGATCGACTTTTTCATCCCCCGGGAGGGCGCTCCTATTCGACTCGACAATCTCGTCATACCGACGGACGCTCCGCATGTCGAAGAAGCATATAAATTCATTAACTTCCTTCTGCAGCCTGAAATCGCGGCCCGCAACACGAATTTCATCGGCGTGGCCAACGGCGTCCTTGCCTCGAAATCCTTGGTCGATGGGACCATCTCGAGAAACAAGTCGATTTACCCGGACGCCGCCATGATGAAGCGTCTGATCGCGCCTCGACTCGATGACGGCGCGCCCACGACCGGACAGACGATCAGTCGCGAAGGAACGCCGAGAGGAAAGGGAGCCACGATGTGGGGACTCGGCCGGCGTGTCT